>NZ_JAKUFX010000075.1:0-28975 GCF_022663635.1 Bacillus cereus group sp. BfR-BA-01356
ACCACCATCGTTTTCAGAAAAAATTAAAGAACCTGAGTCCATACGAATATCGAACTCAGGCTTCTTAACTATGCGTTTTAATTACTGTCTACTTGACAGGGGTCAGTACAACTGGCGGGCTTCTTTTTTACTTGAATAAAGATTTAACAAAATCAATGATACTTGAGAAGAAATCTTTCACTTTATCTAGAAAACTTTGTCCTTCTTCAGAACCTAAGAAGGCAGAAACGTGTTCTTTTGCTTTGTTTAATTGACTACCAACTTGATTCCAATCGATATTAAGATTTTTCATTTTATCAAATAACGATACTAAGTTATCTAACTGTTCATCTGTCAATGTAATGCCGAGTTGATCAGCAATTTTTTTAATTAATGAACGTAAATCTTCTGTTGTTTTTGGCTGTTCTTTTGCAATTTCTTCTTTAATTTTTGCAACAAGTTGAACTGCTTTTTCTTCACCAATTTTATCACCAAGCTGGGCTGTTTGTACCATTTCTTCATTCGCTACTTTTTTAACTTCTTCAGGAATTTGTTTATTGGACGCAGTTTCGTATGCTTTCATTAATCCAGTTAAAGCTGCAGTTCCTGAAACTTTAAAAGGTGCAGTAATTTGAATTTCTGCATCTTTTACACCTGCTGTAATCAAAGCGTTAGTGTACATTGCATCTGTTACCCAGTTAATGTTCTTTGATCGTACAATAAGACCAGATCCTGGTTTTGTGTATGTAATCATAGAAGAAGAAATTGCTCTCGTACCAATTTGTGCTTTTGGAACAATGCCTTCTAGAAATTTATGTTCTTCCGCATTAGATACAGTAATAATTGTAGCATCTTTCGGTGCTTTCATTTCTTTTAACAGATCTTGTTTTTGTTGTTCAGATAAGTTCTCTCCTAATGTAACAATTGATTCTCCCTCGATGATGTCTGCAAACGAAGCTGTTGGCATCATAAATACCGTTACAGCTAATAGCAGAGCTAGTAATTTCGTTTTCACGAAAAATCGCTCCCTTTCTCTTTCTAAAATTTTCGGGCAACAAAGTTATTATAGTATATATTTCTTATTTGTCACCTAGCTTTTTCCACATTTCAAAAAAGAAGTATCTAGATTGTCGGATTCTTTTTGTTTCTAGTCATGAATGTGGTAATATAGTGCTGAGATACTTGAAAGGAGACATATACGTATGAAAACTTTAGGATACATATTAATGGAAAACGGTGAAAAAATCGACTTGGAATTTTTCCCAGAAGAAGCACCGAAAACAGTAGAAAACTTTAAAAAATTAGCAGAGCAAGGATTTTATGATGGTGTTACATTCCACCGTGTTATTCCTGGCTTCGTAAGCCAAGGTGGAGACCCAACAGGTACAGGTGCAGGTGGCCCAGGATACTCTATTCCATGTGAAACTGATGGAAACCCTCATAGACACCTTGTAGGATCACTTTCTATGGCTCACGCTGGCCGTAACACAGGCGGTAGCCAATTCTTTATCGTTCATGAGCCACAGCCGCATTTAGATGGTGTTCATACTGTATTCGGTAAAGCAACAAGCGGTATTGAAACAGTATTAAAAATGCGTCAAGGCGATGTAATGAAAGAAGTTAAAGTTTGGGAAGAATAAGGTAAGGAAAAAGAGAGCTTTTGCTCTCTTTTTTATTTTTAATGAGATTGAGTACTACTTCTACAGCTCATCATACAAGTAGTATTGTTGCTAAAATATATTGCTTGTGAGAACAAACCTTTAACCAATTACATAGAATACATTACATTATATGTTTCAATAAATATTTTTTGTTATATTAATTTTGCTAGAATTGTGCTGCTTTAGAGTAACTATAAATGAAGTGCTGTTGAATGATATGTTTCTTTCCATTCCATATAAAATTTTCTTTTTTTAACTCTATTTATTAAAGGAATAGTGCTGAAACATAGATTTGACTTTCTTCTTTTCGCTTTGTATGATTATCAAGTTGTTTTAGACTCTTCTCACTCTGTTGAAAATATTGTAAAATGAATGTGATATGAAAAGAGTGATTGAGGGGATTACTAGTTTGTAACTTTTGTAAGAAGGGATAAGGGTTATGTTAATTCGTTTTAAAAAAAGTTATGAAAAAATTGCAATGGGGCTTCTTTCGTTTATGCCAACTGAAAAAGATGTGAAAACATTACAATTGACAATGAAAGAATATGAAGCAAAAGATGATTGGCAATTGTATTTGTGGAAAGAAAATGAAGATTTTGTTGGAATAATGGGGATTGTAAAAAAAGAGAATCAAGTATTAGAAATTCAGCATTTGAGTGTGAACCCGTCTCACCGTCATGTGGGGATTGGGACGAAGATGGTTCAAGAGTTAAAGAGTAAATTTCTTGAGTTTACAATTTGCGGAAATGAGCAAACAGCAAGTTTTTGCGAAAAATGTAAAGGGCTAGAACAAAATATACATTCGTGAAAGCAGAGATAAGTAGTTTATTATCTCTGCTTTCTTTTTTGTAATTGTTCGTTTCGTTCAGTAATGACCTCTGTGCGATCACGCAAAGTGTGCTTGTTTATAATATATTCACCTGGGATAGCATTCAAGTCTTTCCAAGGGAGGTTTTGTTTTTGACATAACTCTATGCACTGCTTCTCTAACGATGAATCTGATAAGGGTAAAAATAAAGGTACAAAACGTTCTTTTTTATGGATAGATTGCAATCTTTCATTGAGCAAGGAAAGAAGTTGTACTTGATTAATTCCTAAACGTTGTAAAGGCACACCGCTTTTTTCTAAAATTGTAATTGCGCTTTTCATCATTTTTGTAGAACCATTCCAATTAGCACGTCTTTGGTGGTATAAAGAAACTGCAATTTGAATGAGACCAACTAAGTAATGATCACGATTACCTCTTGGTTTTGTCTTCCAATACTCTTCTAGTATTTCGTGGCATTCAAAATAGTCATAATCTCCATGGAAATGAATTAAAAATTGTATGTATTCGGTAGGATACATGTTTTCTCGCTCCTATCTAACGGTTATACATATAAGTGTATCATAGAAATATGAACAATAAACGACTAGGAGGTTTCCCCCTAGCCGTTATTGTTCATATTAGCAGAAGCAAGCTGCTCCTACAATAATTAGTAAAATAAACAGTACAACAAGTAATGCGAACCCACCGCTAAAACCACAATCAACGTGACCCATAGTTTTTTGACCTCCTACATTGTTCTTACTACACTGTTATCATATGAAGTGGTGGGCATGATGACATAGGCATCGGTCTATTTTTAATTAAATTTCTTAAAAAGGTTGGATAGAACATGAGTATGCTCTATACTTATGTTGTTATAGAAAAAATGTGGTGGGATGCTTTATGCAATATAATTTTAAAGTAGAGGCTTTTGAAGGGCCGTTAGATCTATTGTTACATTTAATACATCGTTATGAAATTGATATATATAATATTCCTGTAGCAGATATTACAGAGCAATATTTATCTTATGTGCATACGATGAAAGAACTTCAATTAGATGTTGCAAGTGAGTATTTAGTAATGGCTGCAACGTTATTACAAATTAAAAGTAAGATGTTGTTGCCGAAACATGAAGAAGATGTACTTGATAACGGTGATGATTTTATAGATGATCCTCGTCAAGAATTGATGGAGAGGTTAATTGAATATAAGAAATATAAGCAAGTTGCTACTGAGTTAAAAGAAAGAGAACAAGAAAGAGCACAGCTATATACACGTCCACCAATTGACTTTACATCGTTGCAACAAGAAGAGGAGACAAGCTTACCTCTTGATGTTACGTTATATGATATGCTAGCAGCATTTCAAAAATTAATGCGCCGTAAAAAGGCAAAAAAACCTGTAACAACACGTATTACTCGTCAAGAAATACCAATTGAACAGCGAATGACTGATATTTTAAAACAGTTAAAAATAAAGGGTGGTCGCCAAAGTTTTTATGATTTGTTTGTTGATGATGAACGTGAAATAATGGTTGTAACATTTTTAGCAGTTCTGGAACTTATGAAAAATCAACAAATCATAATTGAGCAAGAACATAATTTTGATGAAATTTTCGTATCAAGCTCTAATAAATCTGCATAGAGCAAGTATGTGAAAATGGGATAGCAACATTTTATCTCATGCTATGTTTTAATGTATCGTTTGGAACAAGAGAAAAAATATTGAACCGAACGCATTAATTGTGATTCGGTTTTTTGATGTGTATTTTTATGAGAAAATAGAAGGAAGGAGCTCGTGAAATGGATAGGAAAGAACAAAAGTCAATTATTGAAGGCCTTTTATTTGTTTCTGGTGATGAAGGGATTTATCCAGAACAAATAGCGAAAGTTCTTGAAATTGAAATGAATGAAGCAATTAATATTTTAGAAGAAATGCAACAAGAATGTGAAGGTGCAAACCGTGGTTTGCAAATTGTACAGTATGCAAAAGTATATCGTTTTGCTACAAAGAAAGAACATGCTTCATATTATCAAAAATTAATAGATACACCAACAGCTGCTTCACTCTCACAAGCTGCCCTCGAAACGTTAGCGATTGTTGCATATCGCCAACCAATCACAAGGACTGAAATGGAAGAGATTAGAGGAGTTAAAACTGATAAGGCGTTACAAACGTTGGTTTCACATTTACTTATAAAAGAAATGGGAAGAGCAGAAGGACCAGGGCGTCCTATTTTATACGGAACAACAAAAGAATTTTTAGACACATTTGGATTGAAAACATTAGATGATTTACCACCGCTTTCTGAAGAGAATGAACAAATGAATGAAGCAGATTTATTCTTCGGTTCCTTACAAGAGATATCGAAATAAAAGCTTAGCATTTTGCTAAGCTTTTTTTGTATATCAATTATTTACAGTGCCATACTAAATGAAAAAAGGAGACGAGTTATGAGAGGTATGCGGATTATTTTATTATTAGTTTCTGTTTTATTATGTTTTTCTTTAAATAGCGCATCAGCTAAAAGGTATATGATGTCCATTCATACTACGTCTCCTTTACATATGCATCGGCAACATCTTAGTAAAATGAAAGTGAGCTTTTTAAAAGTGGGGCAAGGTGACGCAACACTTATTATAATGCCAAATGGACAAACAATGTTAATTGATGGAGGACCTTATGAAGCAGGAGAGGTTATTATTCAGAAATTAATTGAGAAAGGGATTAATCATTTAGATGTAATTGTCAGTACGCATCCCGATATGGATCATATAGGGGGGTTAATTCCAATTGTAGAGCAAATGCCGGTATCGCTTATATTAGATAGCGGAAAAACATATAGTTCTCTTACTTATCATACGTATCGGAATAATATAAAAAAAAGAGGGATACCTTTCGTTTCAGTAAAGGAAGGACAATATATACCGCTGGATCCACATGTTTCTATACAAGTATTAAACAACGGGAAATCAAAAGATGAAAATAATGAATCCTCAATTGTTTTAAAGGTGCGATATGGAAAAGCGGATTTTTTATTAATGGGTGACGCGGATGTACGGACAGAACATGAAATATTAAAACAATTTGATGTCCATGCAGATGTGTTAAAAGTGGGGCATCACGGCTCATATACTTCAACAAGTGAAACGTTTATAAAAAAAGTGGAACCGCAGTTTGCTATTTTGTCGTACGGGAGTAGTAATCCGTATGGACATCCTCACCAAAGTGTAGTGAAACGCTTAAAAAGGCACGGTATAATGGTATATAGAACGAATAAAAGTACAGTAGAAATGGAAACAGATGGTGAACATATTATGTTAGAGTCTAGCGGGTTAATGCCATTATTGAAGTGATTTCTATATTAGGGGGGCGATACTGTCCCTTTTTGGAAAAATGAATAATATATATTATAATTATAAGAGACGTAAGAAATTTCCTTTTCTGTTGAATAAAAAGGAAATTTTATTAGAATGTATAGACAACTACTCGTGTGTATATTAAGATGGAACTAGGCGAATAAGGTAATAATAACAAGTAGGTAATTCATGGGAAAGGATCGATGAAAATGAAAACGCAAATTGTCATCAATGCCAAAATTTACACAGGTCAAGAAATAGTGGAAAACGGATTTATTCGTTACGCAGAAACCATTAAAGAAATTGGTTTGATGGCTCAATATGTACCACAAGAAAATGAAACTGTTTTTGATGCTACAGGGAAAATTGTAATTCCAGGTATGATCGATGTTCATATTCATGGTGGATACGATATTGATGCGATGGATGCAAATAGCGATGGGTTAGTAACTCTAGGTAAAGAAATGTTAAAAGAAGGGGTTACAACTTACTTCCCAACAACAATGACACAAGCTCCAGAGGCAATTGAAGCAGCGTTAACTGCTGCAAAAGAAGCAAAAGAAAAAGGAGCGCATTTCGAATATATTCACTTAGAAGGACCTTATGTTTCAAAGAAACGTGCAGGTGCACAACCACTTGAACATATTGTTCCTGCAAATATTGAGCAATTTAAACAATGGCAAGAAGCAAGTGGGAATTTAATTAAATTAGTAACATATGCACCAGAAGAAGAGGGAGCATTAGAGTTTGAACAATATCTTGCTGAAACTGGTGTAGTTGGCACAATGGGGCATACAGATGCAATTGATGGGCAACTAAAAAATAGAAAAATTACACATGCAACACATTTATACAATCAAATGCGTGGATTACATCACCGTGAACCAGGAGTTGTTGGTCATGTGTTATTAAATCCAGATGTAATGGTTGAAGTAATTACAGATGGTATTCATATTCACCCTGATATGGTGAAATTAGCATATAAGTTAAAAGGACCAAAAAAAGTAAGTGTTATTACTGACGCAATGCGTGCAAAAGGTCTTGAAGATGGATTATATGAGCTTGGCGGACAGCCAGTACATGTAAAAGATGGTAGTGCTCGATTAGAAGATGGAACGTTAGCTGGTAGTATTCTAAAAATGGATCAAGCTTTCCGAAATGTAATTGAATTTACAGGTTGTTCAATCGAAGATGCAGTACTGATGACATCAGTTAACCAAGCAGAAGAGTTTGGATTAAATAATAAAGGTGCATTAGCGGTAGGAAAAGATGCAGACTTTGTTGTGATGAATGAAGATTTACATGTATATGATACGGTTCGTTTAGGAATTCATATGAAGGAAGGGAAGTAATTAAATGAATATTCTTGTTGTAAAAACTCCAGAAGAACTAGCAGAAGCAGGTTATAAATTAATTGAAGAAGTTGTAAAAACAAAAGAAAATCCAACATTAGGAATGGCTACAGGAAGCTCTCCATTAGGTATTTATGCAGAAATGCGAAAAAATAAACTTGATACAAGCCGTGTAACCACTGTAAACTTAGATGAGTACGTAAATTTACCACATGAAGATAAAAACAGCTATCACTATTTCATGCAAGAACAGTTGTTTGATCATCTTCCATTTAAACAAACTTATGTACCAAACGGGATGGCAAGTGATTTAGAGGAAGAGTGCAAACGTTACGAGAGCATTCTAGCTGCTAACCCAGTTGACCTACAGATTCTTGGAATCGGTGAAAACGGTCACATCGGATTTAATGAGCCAGGAACACCGTTTAATTCTCCAACAAACATTGTTGAATTAACAGAATCTACACGCCAAGCAAACCTTCGCTTCTTCGAAAAAGAAGAAGATGTGCCAACTCATGCGATTACAATGGGAATTGGAAGCATTATGAAAGCGAAACAAGTTCTACTTGTTGCTATGGGTTCTAAAAAGGCAGAAGCTGTTAAAGAATTATTGCAAGGTGAATATAGTGAAGAGTGTCCGGCTACAGTTTTACAACGTCATCCGAATGTAACCGTAATCGCTGATCAAGAAGCTCTATCTTTATGCAGTGAGGCGATTGCTGATGAACATCGACAAGTATTCACCATTTCCGATCTATTATCAGATTCAAGAGTGGGTGAAACAGCTAATTGAGGACGGCGAATGGAAGCCGGGAGATAAAATCCCATCTGAGAATGAACTTTGTGATAAGTTCGAAGTGAGTCGAATGACAATCAGACAGGCGATTAATAATTTAGTGGAACAAGGCTATTTATATCGGAAGCGTGGAATTGGAACATTTGTCCAACTTCCGAAAGTGGAACAAAAATTGCAAGGAATGACGGGATTCACAGAAGACATGATTTCTCGTGGGATGAACCCAAGTAGTCAATTACTTAGTTTCCGCCTAGTTCCAGCTACTGCTAAAATAGCAGACCGGTTGAGAATACAGGAGGGGGAATCGGTTTATGAAGTGAGGCGTATTCGCTTAGCTGATGATGAACCGATTGCTTTTGAGACGACATATTTGTCGCCAGCTCTTGTAAAAGATATTAACGAAGAGATATTGCAACAATCTTTATATGAACATTTAGAGAAAAAACTGGGCTTTAAACTTGTTAGCGCTACTCAGTCAATTGAAGCTTCCGTTGCGACGGAAAATGAAGCTGAACATCTGCATATTCCTAAAAAGGCGCCTGTACTTGTAATGCGTCAATGGTCATATTCAGAAGGTGAGGTACCGCTAGAGTACGTGAAATGTATTTATCGTGGAGATCGTTATAAATTTATTACGAATATCGCACGTAACAAATAGTATATTTCAGTTTGTGAAGTACAGTGGAATTGAAAATGGTTAACATGTAAAGAAATAAAAATACGACTCATCCTTATAAGGAATGAGTCGTATTTTTATTATGAGCAATTACGTGGTTAACAGCATCTTTGACGTGATTTACTACATAGTGAGCGTGATTTTTTACTGCATCATCTGCTTGTGACATAGCAAAACTGTGAGGAGTTAAAGAAAACATAGGAATGTCATTATAAGAATCCCCTATACAAGCAATTTCCTCAGGTTTTATTTGAAACTCATTTAATAAAACAGAAATGGCAGAGCCTTTACTAACATTCGGTGGCATTACATCTAAACATTGTTCTGCTGAGATGAAAGTACTAACTTTCCCGTGGAATTTTTCATCAATTTTTTTCTGAAGGAGTTGTAAGCTCTCCTTTGTTCCGCCGACAGAAATTTTATTTGGGAAAATTGTATCATCAATCTTCTGTAGTAAGTTTGGTTCTTCAACAGAAGTCATAGTTACTTGTTGTTCAAGTTCTTGAATAAAAGGTGTTTTCTCTTCAATGTAATAATTATGCTCATCACTTACATAACGGAAATAAGGCTCTTCATTCGTCATAGCTAACAAATCGGGAAGTATGCTGGAATCAAAAGTTGCAGATAATAGTTGTTTATTTTCATGTGTATATACAAAAACACCATTTACACTAATACGATGAAAATTTGTATTTACAGCTTTCATTAAGTCTGCAATTTCATTATCAAGTCTTCCGGAAGCGAAGCAAAGAATAACATTTTGTTCGGCAAGGCTGCGCAGTGCCGCAACATCTTGTTCATCAATAAGACCTCCGTGTTGCATCATTGTACCATCGATATCACTTACAAACATTTTAATCATGCTGTTATCTCCTTTCTATGTACAGTTGCTCTTACATTATACGCATCATATATAAACATGTCTAAAAAATGAATTTTTATTAAATGGCAGATGTTTTACATTGACGACAAAGAAGAATATTCTGTAACATAAAAGTAGGCTATTTAAGTACGAGGGTGGTGTTATATGAGTAATTATCTAGAAATTAAAAAAGTTTTAAATAATAATGTCATCATTGCTAGCCATCCGGAACACGAGGAAGTAGTAGTGATTGGTAAAGGAATTGGATTTGGGAAAAAAGCGAAAGATGTATTGGAGCAAGAACAAATCGAAAAAATGTTTGTCTTAAAAAATGAACGTGATCGTGAACAATACAAATTATTAGTGCCGCATATTAGTGAAAAATTAATTGAATTGATGAACGATATTATGCTGTACATTCAAGGAAAAGCGAAATCTCCACTAAATGAACATATTCATATTGCGTTAACAGATCATATTTCATTTGCGATTAAAAGGTTAAAACAAGGACTTACAATTGATAACCCTTTTTTAGTTGAAACAAAAATGCTCTATCCAGAGGAATATGAAATTGCGGAAGGTGTTGTAGAACTTTTAAATTCTCGTTTGCAAATTACATTGCCTGAAGGAGAAATTGGTTTTATTGCACTGCACATTTACAGTTCGCTTACAAATTCTGATTTATCTTCAGTTAATCAAAACTCCCGTCTCATTGCACAACTTGTATCTTTAATTGAGACAAACTTACAAATTACATTAGATCAAGAGAGCATTCATTATTTACGTCTTATTCGTCATCTTCAATATGCTATTGAGAGGGTGAAAAAAGGAGAAAAAGTAGAGGAATCGCAAAGTTTTGCTGATTTATTAAAGGCGGAGTATCCAGTTTGCTATAACTTGGCTTGGAAGCTAGTTAAGGTCATGCAAAAAGAGTTGCAACTACCTGTATATGAAGCTGAAAGTATTTATTTAACGATGCACTTGCAACGCTTAGTAAAGGCAGAGCATGTGTAAAAAGTCATATATTTTTGTCTAAAATGAAAACGTTAAAAAAAATGATTGAATCGCTTACAATAGTTATGTATAATAACTATTGCAAAGTTATACAAATTTCGACAAACACATTAAGGTGAGTAACGAAAACGTTTGCCTTAATTATAGTGAACTTATACGTAAACCTATTTTTGACACGTGTTACTGATTCGATCAGGCATGAGTGGAGAAAAGTAAGGAATGTAAGCTAGAGAAAGGGATATACTACCCTTTGTATAGCTATCGTTCTATCTTTTTTTCCTCATGTCTTTTTGGCGTTTGTCGGAAGGTATCAATATAGATAAGAGAGGAAGGGTTTCCATGTTTAAGAATATCTTTGGTGTTCTTCAAAAAGTCGGAAAAGCGTTAATGCTTCCAGTAGCGATTTTACCGGCGGCAGGTATTTTACTTGGATTTGGTAATGCATTTCAAAATCCACAGTTAACAAATGTTATTCCTGCTTTAAAAGCAGATTGGTTCGTAATGGTTGCAAAAATTATGGAACAATCTGGTGATATTATTTTCGCTAACCTTGCATTATTATTCGCAGTTGGGGTAGCAATTGGTTTAGCTGGTGGAGACGGAGTAGCTGGTTTAGCAGCATTCGTCGGCTACTTAATTATGAACAAAACGATGAGTGTGTTCTTAGAAGTAGATAAGCTAGTGGAAGTAACAAGTTCTGGAGCAGACCCAGTAAAAATTGGATTTGCAGATCCAGCGTATGCGAACGTATTAGGTATTCCAACGCTACAAACAGGGGTATTTGGTGGTATTATCGTCGGTATAGTAGCGGCATATTGCTATAATAAATACTTCAACATTGAATTACCATCATACTTAGGTTTCTTTGCAGGTAAGCGTTTCGTACCGATCGCAACTGCAACATTCTCTTTAATAGTAGGTATTATCATGTGCTTCGTTTGGCCATACATTCAAGGTGGCTTAAACACGTTCTCACATCAAATGATTGATGCAAATAGAACAATCGCAGCATTTATATTCGGTTTAATTGAACGTTCATTAATTCCATTTGGATTACATCACATTTTCTATTCACCGTTCTGGTTCGAATTCGGTCAGTATACAAATGCAGCTGGCGAATTAATCCGTGGTGACCAAAAAATCTTTATGGCACAGTTAAAAGACGGTGTAGAATTAACAGCAGGTACATTTACAACTGGTAAGTATCCGTTCATGATGTTCGGTCTTCCAGCAGCAGCTTTAGCAATGTACCATGAAGCACGTCCAGAAAATAAAAAATTAGCAGCAGGTATTTTAGGTTCTGCAGCATTAACATCTTTCTTAACAGGTATTACAGAGCCACTTGAATTTTCATTCTTATTCGTAGCGCCAGTATTATTCGGAATTCACGCTGTATTTGCTGGTCTATCATTTATGACAATGCAAATTTTAGGTGTTAAAATTGGTATGACATTCTCTGGTGGTTTAATTGACTTCCTATTATTCGGTGTACTACCAGGCCGTACAGCATGGTGGTGGGTAATTATTGTTGGTCTTGTACTAGCAGTTATTTACTACTTCGGATTCCGCTTTGCAATTCGTAAATGGAATCTAAAAACACCTGGTCGTGAAGTGGCAAATGCAAATGACGGCGCAGGAAAAGCAGAAGCAGGCGAACTTCCTCGTGAAGTATTAGTAGCACTTGGTGGTAAAGAAAACATTGCTTCTTTAGATGCTTGTATTACTCGTTTACGTGTTCAAGTTAACGAACAAAAGAATGTAAACAAAGACCGCTTAAAAGAACTTGGAGCAGCTGGTGTACTTGAAGTTGGAAATAACATTCAAGCTATTTTCGGACCGAAATCTGACACATTAAAATCACAAATTCATGATATTATGTCAGGTCGTACACCTCATGTTGAAAAAGAAGAACCTGTAAAAGTGGAAGAAACTCCTCAAAAAGTTGATGAAAATGAAACAATTGTATCACCAATCGAAGGGAAAATCTTACCAATTACAGAAGTGCCTGACCAAGTATTCTCAGGAAAAATGATGGGAGACGGATTTGCAATTGAGCCAACTGAAGGAACAGTAGTTTCTCCAGTGAACGGTGAGATTGTCAATGTATTCCCTACAAAACATGCGATTGGTATTCAATCTGAAGGCGGAAAAGAAATTTTAATCCACTTCGGTATTGATACTGTAAAATTAAATGGTGAAGGTTTTGAAGCGCTTGTAGCACAAGGCGACAAGGTGAAACAAGGCCAACCATTATTAAAAGTAGATCTTGCATTTGTAAAAGAAAATGCACCATCTATCATTACACCAATTGTCTTTACAAACTTACAACAAGGGCAACAAGTCGAATTGAAAAAAGATGGAAATGTTAAGAAGGGCGAAACCGCTATTATTGACATTCAGTAGGAATTTGACGCAAAATGTTTATAATTATAATAGGCGATGTGGTTGACCGAACATCGCCTATTATATACAATAGATGATGTAGTACTCACGTCTATACAACTAAAAAATACTGTAATTTAAAGGAGATAAATTATCATGGAAAAAATCTTTAAAGTAACTAGCGACTCAGGAATTCATGCTCGTCCAGCAACTCTACTTGTAAACACTGCAAGCAAATTCGGTTCTGACATTAACTTAGAGTATAACGGAAAGAACGTTAACTTAAAATCAATCATGGGCGTTATGTCTTTAGGCATTCAACAAAACGCAGAAATTAAAATCACTGCAAATGGTGATGATGCAGCTCAAGCACTAGCAGCTATCGAAGAAACTATGAAAAACGAAGGATTAGGAGAATAATGACTCTTAACATTCAAGGGATCGCTGCATCAAGTGGGATTGCTATTGCAAAGGCTTTCAGACTTGAAAATCCTGAATTTAACATCGAAAAGAAATCAATTACAAACGAAGCTGCAGAAATTGCACGCTTAGACGCTGCGCTTGAGAAAGCAAAAACTGAATTAGAAGCTATTAAGGACCACGCATTTGCTGAGCTAGGTGCTGACAAAGCTGCGATCTTTGAAGCACATTTATTAGTGTTAAATGATCCAGAACTAGTAAACCCAGTAAAAGATAAAGTAAATAGCGAAAAAGTAAATGCTGAATTTGCAATGGATGAAGTTGCATCAATGTTTATTTCTATGTTTGAAAACATGGATAACGAATATATGAAAGAACGTGCTGCGGACATTCGTGACGTAACAAAACGCGTTCTTGCACATTTACTAGGAATTAACTTCTCAAATCCTGGTACAATTTCTGAAGAGGTAATCATCATTGCTGAAGATTTAACACCATCTGATACAGCTCAATTAAACCGTAAGTATGCAAAAGGTTTCACTACTGATATCGGTGGACGTACATCTCACTCTGCAATTATGGCTCGTTCTATGGAAATTCCAGCTGTTGTTGGTACGAAAGTTGTTATGGAGAAAATCCAAAACGGCGATATCGTTATCATTGACGGTTTAGATGGAGAAGTAATTGTAAACCCATCAGAAGAAACTCTTCGTTCGTTTGAAGAAAAGAAAGCGAAATTTGAAGAGCAAAAAGCTGAATGGGCTAAATTAAAAGACCAAGCTACTGTAACAAGTGACGGACATCACGTTGAGCTTGTTGCAAATATCGGAACACCAAATGATGTACAAGGTATTATCGATAATGGCGGAGAAGGCGTTGGCTTATACCGTACAGAATTCTTATACATGGGCCGTGACAATCTTCCAACAGAAGAAGAGCAGTTCGAAGCGTATAAAGCAGTTCTTGAAGGTGTAAAAGAAGGTCAGCCAGTCGTTGTTCGTACACTTGACATCGGTGGAGATAAAGAGCTTCCATACTTACATTTACCAAAAGAAATGAACCCATTCTTAGGATACCGTGCAATTCGCTTATGTCTTGATGAGCAAGATGTGTTCCGTACACAACTTCGTGCATTACTTCGTGCTAGCGTATACGGTAACTTAAAAATTATGTTCCCAATGATTGCAACTCTTGATGAGTTCCGTCAAGCGAAAGCGATTTTATTAGAAGAGAAAGCGAAACTTGTAGAAGCGGGTACAACTGTTTCTGATTCTATTGAAGTTGGTATGATGGTTGAAATCCCAGCTTCAGCAGTATTAGCAGATCAATTCGCGAAAGAAGTTGACTTCTTCTCTATCGGAACAAATGATTTAATCCAATACACAATGGCTGCAGACCGTATGAACGAACAAGTATCATACTTATACCAACCATATAACCCATCTATTTTACGTCTTGTAAAAATGGTTATCGATGCTGCTCATAAAGAAGGCAAATGGGCTGGTATGTGTGGTGAGATGGCGGGCGATTCACTTGCTATCCCATTATTATTAGGATTAGGTTTAGATGAGTTCAGTATGAGTGCAACATCTATTCTTCCTGCAAGAACACAGCTAAGCAAGTTGTCAAAAGCAGAAATGGAAACATTAGCAGAAAAAGCATTAATGATGTCAACTGCTGAAGAAGTTGTTGAACTAGTTAAAAGCATATAATTAATAAAAAAACCTGAGTCGATTTGAAATCGGTCTCAGGTTTTTTCTATGAGAAAAGTAAATCTTATTTGCTTACTATCGAGGATAAGAGACAGAATTAGATAGCGATTGCAACGATATCGGTTGGGCATACACGTAAAATACCAGTAAAAGTATTTCGATTTTGATTGTTCTTATCGTCTTTATTGTTATCTTTGTTGTCTTTGTCATTACGAGCTAAAGCAGAGAAAAGAGCAACACCGTTAGCGAAACCTTCAAAAATAACATTGTTGAATGTGCCGTTACCTCTAATGCTTAAAAGAGAAAGTTCTGTTCCAACTGAAATGTTAGCAAGTACGTTACATACAGCTGGTTGTTGTGGTCTAACCTCTCTCTCTCTCTCTTTCTCGCGATGGTCGCGCTCTCTTTCATGATGATGACATTCTCTAAAGTTATCACAGCATCCAAATGATCCAAACATAATCCTCATCACCCCCTTCACACTTATAATCTATGTAAGTTCGGTAGTTAGTGACTGGACAGAGAGTGGAATTTTTTCTAGGGGATTTTCTCATTTTAAATGACTAGCTGGGTGTTTAGTATGGAATGATGTTTAAAATAGGGGGAATATAACAAAAAATGTAAAAACCACCGAAATAAATGAAATGGGTAGCCTTTACACTTTTTTACTTTTATATAAAACGATGATATATACAGGAAGAGCTAGGAGTAGTGGTACAATGGATCGTGCAGTATGTTTTTCTGATTCTAATTGGAATGCTTCTTCTTTTGGAAATTGTAAAATGGAGATGTTTGCGGCATCACCAATAAAATATAGAAGCAGTACAGTTACTATGTAACATAAAAGTGCGATAAAGCTTCCGTATGAACTCAATGAAAATCCCTCTCTTGTTATCTATTTGTTATCATTGTATCACAATTGTAACAAAAATACACGGGTATATTTCAACGCCTTAACAAAATTCGACACGAAACGTCACGTTTATTTATGAGAAGGGAATAGAATATACTTTTCCATAAGTATAAATGTCGAATGATTTGTAGTAATATTACAAAAGTATGACAGGGAATAAAAAAACGAAGGCAATGTAGTTGCCTTCGTTTTTTATTATTTTGCCCACTCGCTCACTTGCTCTACGCTCATGCGAGGTGCAGGGTGGCCTTTTAAAGTTGATTCACCAATTGTAATAAGCATAATTGGAACGTAACGAGATGAAACGTTAAATTCGTCTGTCAGTGCTTGTGGATTGAAGCCACCAATAGCACAAGTATCCCAACCAGTTGCTTTAGCTGCAAGCATAAGTTGCATTGCTGCTAAAGATGCATTTGAAAAGGCAGCATCTCTTGGGAATTGTTCACGAGCATATGCAGATTCAATATTTTTAGCTAAGCGTTCTTTTGCTTCTTCTTTCATAAATCCTTGTTCTACAATTGGACCATATACTGGCTCAACATTTTTATAAGCTTCTAAATCACCTAAAATAGCGACTACTGCAGAAGCATCAAGAATTTGTTGTTGGTTATAAGCTATTGGATGTAATCGTTTTTGTACATCTTCACCTTGAAAAACAAGGAATTTCCAGTGTTGTAAGTTCCAAGCGGAAGGTGCTTGTGCTGCTGCTTTTAAAATCTCATGTAATTCTGTAGATGAGATTTCTTTATTTGGGTTGAATGCACGTGTAGATGTGCGTTCATATAGAACGTTAAAAAAGTTGTCGTTTGTCATAATATATCCTCCAAATTGTATATAAAATTATCGGGAAAACGTAATGTATATTACTTACATTTTGTAAGTTATCGAATTTAAGAATATAATATCTTTATTTTAATTGTCAAGTTTTAAGAAATAAGCTAGGGCATTCATACAAACGATATAATTCCTATAATCATACACTAAAAAAGGAATTTATAGAGTGAAAAGGGAAGATAACATTCTCAATTAGCTTGTTAATATGTATTTCTCACAAATTAAAGTTTATTGGAGAACAGTCTTTTAAAAATATTTGTGAGGAATTCAGTAGAACAAGATATATGAAGTGAGTGAAGACTAGTGATGAACATACTACATTTTTTATTAGAGAATACGGTTTTCCAAAATGTGTTACAAGATCTGCAGTTAAATGTCCTTTATATAGAAAATGGATGTAAACATCAACAAACGATAGAAAATATCCATCCAAAATGTATGTTTATAGCAAATAGTTTTGAAGAGGGCGAACTATTATTTCAAAGAACGAAACCGCACATTATAATTATGTATGTAACAGATTATTCTCAAATAAAATATATAAAGAATATGTATACCTCGCAAAGTACATTCATTGTCATTTGGGATCAACAAATAACAAAAGAATTTACAGATGTACTTGCATTAGGAATACGTAATATTGTAATAGCCCCTGTAACTCCGCAAGCAGTGTTAGAAGAAGTGAATAAGAGTTTGTATCAACTTTCTTTGGTAAGGCAAGTTAGTTTACAACAGGAACTGCTTCAAACGATGTTTGATTTTCAAAATGATTTATTATTTATAGTAGAAGATGATGAAATTGTTGATTGTAATACAAATTTTTTAACGTTTTTCGGATATGAAAATTTGTTTGCCTATCGCGAGCAACATTTAGTATTTGCTGAACATTTTATTAGAGAAAATGGATACTACTCGACGACGCATGATATAACATGGCTAGACGATACTTTATCAAGCGGTAGAAGAATTAAGATGTCAAATTATGAAGGGGCAGTATCTACTTTTCTATTACGTGCGACACCATTGCCAGAAGATTTATCAAGATTTATTGTAAAGTGCACGGAAATTACAGAATTAGATGAAATCTATCAAGAACAAGAAAGACTTGCTATGATAGATTCATTGACAGAGATTTATAATCGTTTAAAGTTTCAACAAATACTAGAGGTAGAATGGGAAAAGGTAATACGTAATGATGAGAAAATAGCAATTATTTTATTTGATATAGATAATTTTAAAACAGTTAATGACACATATGGTCATGATTTTGGCGATTTGGCATTAATACAACTTGCAGAGCTTATGAAATCTAAAGTGGAGCAGCAACATGTATTTGCAAGATGGGGAGGGGAAGAATTCATTATATTAGTGACAAATACAGTAGAAAAGGAAGCATTTCAAGTTGCGGAATCATTACGATTCTTCATTGAAACAAAGCAATTCACTGGAATTTCGAAGTTAACAGCTAGCTTTGGAGTTGCGTTATATGAACAAGGAACTACAAGAGAAGAATTAATGCAACGAGCGGATATTGCATTATATGAAGCGAAAAAAAATGGAAAGAATCAAGTATGTGTGTATAGAAAAGAAAAAATGTGATTTTTCGCAACAAATTGTTGCGATTTTTTTTTATTGTTTGATAATAGAATAGGGGGACAATTTTTAGCGAAGGAATTATGGAGGATTAATATGATAAAAAAAGTAATGGTGGTGGCTTCACTGTCTGCTATAGTTGGCGGCGGAGTATACTATTTTCTTGTTAGCCCCAATATAAAGGAAAACACTGTATTAACAACTAAAGTGAATCCTACTATTGAATCGGAAGTACAAGGGAATATAGAAGAAAAAGAAGAGCAACAAATTGATTATGCTAGCATATCTCAAAAATTAGATCAATATTTAGTCGGAAAGCAATTCAATGGAACAGTTTTGGTAACAGATAAAGAGCATGTTATATTGAATAAAGGATATGGGTATGCTGATGTTCAAAATAAAATAGAAAATACGCCTCAAACAAAATATCGTATCGGTTCTATTACGAAAACAGTCGTTGCCACATCTATTTTACAGCTGCAAGAACAAGGGAAATTGAATATTCAAGATAATGTAAATAAATATATTCCTTCATTTCCGGAGAATAAAAATATTACGCTATATCATTTATTAACGCATACCTCTGGTTTACCTGAACACGCAAAAGGCAATATTAATGCGGCTTCTCGCTTACAATTAATTAATTGGATTGGACGTCAAAATTTAGAATTTCCTGCAGGAACAGGTTGGAGATATACAGATTATAATTATATGGTGCTTGCTTATATAATAGAACATATATCGAAAAAACCTTTAGGAGATTACATAAAAGAAAACATATTTGTAAAAGCAGATATGCATGAATCCGGTATGGGAAATATGGTACCTGGAGATGAAAATTTTACAAAGGGTTATGTGAAAAAAGATCAAGAGCTTGTACCAGCGCAGAAGTTAGGCATGGATTGGCTATATGGTTGTGGTGAGATGTATACGACAGTTGGAGATATGAAGAAATTAGACGAAGCAATTATAAATGGAAAACTTCTTTCTGAACAAAGTATACAGGCAATGTTTTCACCTTCAGCAGAACGGAAATATGCATTTAGTTTATATATATATCCAGATTATTTTCATAATCATGGTGTATTATCTGGTTGGAACACTTTCAATAATTTTAATAAAGAAAAAGGAACTTTTGTTATTTTATTTTCAAATGTGAAAAATAGTATGGATGATGACTTTAATAAAGAGTTCCGAAAGATGGTAAATGATTTATTAGAACAAAGGGGATGAGAAAATGGAACATAAAACTTTATCAATAGGTTTCATTGGGATTGGCGTAATGGGAAAAAGTATGGTTTATCACTTAATGCAAGATGGTCATAAAGTATATGTATATAATAGAACGAAAGCAAAAACAGATTCTTTAGTGCAAGATGGTGCAAATTGGTGTAATACACCAAAAGAGTTAGTGAAGCAAGTTGATATTGTAATGACAATGGTTGGATATCCACATGATGTAGAAGAAGTGTATTTTGGTATAGAAGGAATTATAGAACATGCAAAAGAAGGTACGATAGCAATTGACTTTACGACATCTACACCTACTTTAGCAAAACGGATTAATGAAGTTGCAAAAAGCAAAAATATATATACGTTAGATGCACCTGTCTCAGGAGGAGATGTTGGTGCGAAAGAGGCAAAACTCGCAATTATGGTAGGTGGGGAGAAAGAAATATATGATAGATGCTTACCTTTACTTGAAAAGTTAGGAACAAACATTCAATTACAAGGACCAGCTGGGAGTGGACAACATACAAAAATGTGCAATCAAATTGCGATTGCTTCCAATATGATTGGAGTATGTGAAGCTGTTGCTTACGCGAAGAAGGCTGGACTGAATCCAGATAAAGTGTTAGAGAGTATTTCAACAGGGGCAGCAGGTAGCTGGTCATTAAGTAATTTAGCTCCTCGAATGTTAAAAGGAGACTTTGAGCCAGGATTTTATGTAAAGCATTTTATGAAAGATATGAAAATTGCTTTAGAGGAAGCAGAAAAATTACAATTACCAGTCCCAGGCTTAAGTTTGGCGAAAGAATTGTATGAAGAGTTAATTAAGGATGGCGAAGAAAATAGTGGAACACAAGTACTATATAAAAAATATATAAGGGGGTAAACGAGGTGGACCTTCAAAAGTTTGATGAGATGATTGATACTGTACAGCGAGCTACTTGTATGCAAATTAATGAAAAACAAAAAGAAGCTTTTAAACAAAAATATGATTTTGAACCAGAATTTGAATATGGAAGAGATGAGAAGGGGCATTATGTAATTCGAACCTCAAAAAAGATGTTAGAAGAAATGGAGTTTTATTTAGCATTGAAATATGATCGTGATGGAGTGGATCTTTATATGCAAGCTGAGATTGACGGCATATTTTATGTATCTATTAGCTATGGTGAAGATGCCCTACATCTACAAGAATTGTTTCAATTTCTAGAAGAAAATAAATAAAAGTCCTCAAATGAGGACTTTTATTTATTTAGTCATCTTTAATTTTTATAATTATAAGTTAGAAGCCCGGCGGCATCGTTCAACCGGGAACGGGATAATTTGTGCGATATGATTAGAACCAAATTGTTTTGTACGAGCATGGCGTATTATATAAAAAGCACACAGAATTGAAACAGGAATAGCGCCGAATAAACCAAATAATAAAGCGCTTACACAAGATGCGACAAATCCTAAAACACCAATTTCTAACTCTTCCATAATAGCTCCTAAAATAACAGGAAATGCTCCACATGTAACTCCAAGTATAAGTGCGATAAGTAAGCTCATGATTATCCCCCTCTGTTTGCGATATTATTTTCCTTCTTAGTTAATTGTAGTATATCACACGTAAAACAGAATTTTCAGAAAAAATTCAAAGAATGTTCGAAAAATGCACTTGAAAAATCAAGGTGTTAAATTTGTGATGAAATGGTACTTTCAAGTAAATAAAAAATCAGGCTTATTTCAAAATGAAATAAGCCTGTTCCATAGGAGGATGTATATATGTAGAGTGAATAAAAGTTTGGAAAAGGGGGTCCAAGTCCTTTTATTCAACTAACTACCTTAATAGATTGGAACCCAGCCTTCAGTTGTCACAAAAATACGAATAGCTACAACTTGGCGATCATCTTGCAAGGTAAAATAATGTCTTGCATTTTCAGGAACAGATATTAAATCGCCTGGCTCAAGTTCAACATCAAAGAATTTCCCATCTTTACCTTCAATAGCGAAAATGCCATGACCACTGACGATAAAGCGAACTTCGTCATCTGTATGATGGTGTTCCTTTTGGAAATTAATTAATAATTCGTCAAGGTTAGGGGTGCTATTTGAAAGTGAAATTACATCATGTGCTTTATAACCACGGCGTGCTGAAACATCAGCGATTTCTTTTGAAAAAATAGCTAATATTTCAGCTTTGTTTTCATCTGTTAACGAATAATTTTCATTTAAATGAGTAGGAAGTTTAGAAATATTCCATTTCTCATATAAAACGCCTTCCTCTTGTAGAAATTTAGATACTTCCACTTCATTTTCAATACGAGTATTTACTTCATGAATACGAATTTGCGCCATTAGAAACGCCTCCCTGAATTGATAATAGTTTTATATGAAATTGGAATAAAAACTCATAAGCTTCTAATCTCTTCTTTGCATCAAAGCTATCTCGGCCCCATACAGTAATACCGTGGTTACGGATTAATACTGCACCCGAATCTCCTTGTATATGCTTTCGGAAGTTTTCTCCAAGCGTTGGGATATGGGCATGGTTTTCGATAATAGGAATGTGAATTGTTGCACCTTCTTCCCAAATATCGAGTGCTTTAATAATTTCTTGATTTTGAAGGGTGACTGCATCACTATATAAATTTGTGATGACATTATTATCGGTTGTATGAACATGAAGTACGCAACCGGCATTCGTATTGTTATAAATGTGTGTATGCAATATTGTTTCTGCTGAAGGACGTAATTCAGTCTCTAAAACGGGAACTCCTACATGATCTACTAATAGAAAATCATCTGGAGTGGTTTTTGTTTTATCTTTACCGCTTGCCGTAATAAGAAAAGTAAGTGGTTCATGACTAACCTTTATAGAAATATTACCACTTGTTGCTGGGAACCAATTTCGTGTTGTTAACTCTTTTTTTATCTCGCTTAAGTCATACCATTGACGAAAAAGTTGTTTCATGCCTTCACCTCCAACAAAAGTTTTAATTCAGCTTGCACATCTTGAAATGTTTCAAACGGTGTATAAGCAATATGATTTTCTTCACACTTTGTAATAAGAAAATCGCGAGCGAATACTTTATCAGCTTGTTTCGCGGCTTGTAAATCAGTAATAGAATCTCCAATTACAATATGAAAGTCATCTGTATCACTTAATTTACGGATTAATGATGATTTACATAATCCGCAATGATTTTGACAATGATCATCACAAGAATGAGGCCATTTAACTGTAATAAACTCTGCTGAAAAGTCTGTTTCATTACAATAAATTTGCTCTTTTGGAATGATTCCTTGTAAGAGTGGATAGACGAAGAAATCCATTCCACCTGATATCACGTAAAAAGAAATGTTATTTTCCTTTACGAATTGTATAAACTCATGAAAACCACTACGGATTTCAGCAGTTTCTATTAAAAATTGAATAATATCATCGTGCAGATTAGTAGGTATTAATTGAAATAATTGAGAAACACCTTCTTGAATGGATAGTTCTTGTGATAAAATTTTATTCTTTACTTCTTCGGCTTCTGGTGGTGCGAATTTTTCCATAATGGACATAATGTTATCATTATTTGTAATCGTGCCATCGAAATCACAAAATACTTGAATACTCATAATTTCACCTCATAAGAGGGATTTCCCCATATTTGTAGTGCACTATGCAAATTTATGTCGTCTACTTCATGGAGTGGTTTATTTTGCAAAGTAGCATCAATTGCAGTACGAAAAGCTTTACCGCCGCCTTGCGCTCCATTTGGATGTCCGTGTATCCCGCCGCCAGCATTAATAACAACATCTTTACCGAAATCTCGTACAATAAAGGGAACGAAACCAGGATGAATACCAGCAGACGGAACAGAAAAGCTCTTCTTGAAAAATGCATCGTCTTCAGTTAAATATTTTGAGATAGCAAGAGCCTCCTCTTTTTCTAGCGCAACACTTCCGTATGGAGATGGGAATAATGAAAAGTCAGCCCCAGCATAACGTAGTAGCTTTCCAAGTAATAATGGAGATGAAACTCCATATAACTTGGATGCTGAATAAGCACCACTTACAGCAGGATGTGCCATAATAGGAACTGGGATTTCATCATCTTCTGCAAGTGATTGTAGTACATCTAGTCCGTAAGCAAATACGTTAAATAATAGAATATCAGCTCCAGCTTGCACTGCACGTTTAGCATTTTCTTTTAAATCAAAAGTTCGCCCTGTTAAATTTACGGCATATAACGTTTTATGACCGTATGTTTCGTAGACAGATTGTAAAACTTCTTTTCCAGATACAATGCGTTTCGTAAGGGGTGTTAATGCATTTTCAAATAATATTTCATCATCTTTTACTATATCTACACCACCAATTGCTTGATCGCGTAATTGCGTTTTTAAATACCCAATGTTTCGTCCAATCATTCCTTTAAAAATACTCATTAAAAGGGGACGATCATGCACTTGTAAAAGATTTCGAATACCATCTATCCCGAATTTTGGACCAGGAAAATGTTTTTTTAACTCGTCTGAAAAAGTTAAGTCAATTAGTTTTACTTCGCCATCAAGTGATAGCTTTCCAAATGTAGTCGTTAAAATCGCTGGTAAATCTGGACTGAAGTTTAATAGCGGATATTCGATTTTAATAATTCCGCGTTTTACTTTTTTACGTAAATACGAATTGGTATGTTCATGTTCAGCTAATTCCTCAACATGAATGACGTTGCCTTTATGCTGCTTTAATTGTTCTTGCAATAAGTGTGGCAAATGAGTCCAAGAGCCAATTGTTAAACCGAGTGCAATTTGCTCAGCTTTTTTTTCTAAGTTATGTGAATCATCATGGATTAAATACGTCGCTATAATTCCGCTCATTGTTATAACCTCCTAGTTAAATAAAAAAACCTCTCAGCTAAGGAGAGGTTTTTTTACAACCAGCTCCTTATCTGTCAGCGTAATGCTGCGAGAATTAGCACCGTGTCTACAATTGTAGATCGGTTGCCGGGTTTCGTCGGGCTCGTCCCTCCACCTGCTCTTGATAAGAAGTATTTAGAAATGTTTAAATTTTTAAGATAACTGAATTTTGTCAGATATTTTTCGTGTTGTCAATTACTTTTTGAAAAAATTTAATTTATCAATTCGATGAATGGCTTCTCGTAATCTATTTTCTGTATGCAAGAGACCAACACGGACATACCCTTCTCCATGCTCACCAAATCCAACACCAGGAGCAACTGCGACATGTGCTTTTTCTAGTAAAATATTAGAAAATTGCTCAGAGGTATATCCTTTTGGAACGGGAAGCCATGCAAAGAATGATCCTGTTGGAATGTCTACATTCCAACCAATTGAGTGACAGGCTGAAATAAGAGCGTTTCTTCGAGATTCGTAACTATTTACAAGGTCTATTACACAAGACTGTGAACTTAATAGCGCTTCTCGAGCAGCATCTTGAACTGCACCGAATATACTAACATACATATGATCTTGTAATAGGTTAATTGTTTCAATCACACTTTCATTCCCTACAGCAAAAGCGATGCGCCAGCCAGCCATATTGAAAGTTTTTGATAATGTGTAAATTTCAATTCCTATATCTTTCGCACCATCTGCTTGCAAGAAACTAACAGGTTTTTGACCATCAAATCCGATAGCGCCATAAGCAAAATCGTGAACAACTAATATATTATGTTTATTAGCAAAGTGAATGGTTGCATCAAAAAAATCTTTTGATGCAGTAGCACCGGTAGGATTATTTGGATAGTTTAAAAACATTAATTTTGCACGCTCTGCAATAGAGTCATCAATGTTCGTATAATCTGGTAAAAAGTTATTTTCTGCAATAAGCGGCATTGTTTCAAAGTGTGCTTTTGCTAAAGCAACCCCGGATAAATAATCAGGATAACCTGGATCCGGAACGAGAATCGTATCACCGGGATTTGTAAAACAAATCGGTAATTCTACTAGTCCAGCCTTCCCTCCAAACAAAATAGCAACTTCAGTTTTTGGGTTTAATTCCACGCCGTATTCACGTTTATAGAATGTAGCCACGGCTTCCTTTAAGCTTTCATGTCCGCGAAATGGCGGATATTTATGATGAATGGTCTTTTCGGCAGCATCTTGTAAAGCTTTTACGATATGCTGCGGTGTTGGTTGATCTGGATTACCTTGACCTAGATTAATAACATCGTGACCAGCTGCAACGACTTTGTTAACTTTTGCAACAAGTGAAGCGAAAAATTGTGTTGGCAATGATGTTACTATCTCAGAAGGTTGAAATAATTTCATACTTTCCACCTCTTTTGAAAGTTGTTACAATTCTAGTGACAAATGATATAATCTTTCCAGTATTTTGTAAAGAGAAAAATAAGAATGGGGCTGAAAAAATGAAAGTCGCATGTATTCAAATGGATATTGTTTTTGGAGATGTAGAAAAAAATATTGAGAATGCTAAAAATAAAATAAGTGAAGCTATGAAGGAAAGGCCAGATGTTATCGTCTTACCAGAACTATGGACAACAGGATATGATTTAACGAGACTTTCTGAAATTGCAGATAGGGATGGAGTGGAAACGAAAGAAAAGTTAATAGAATGGGCGAAGCAATATGATGTACATATTGTTGGTGGGTCCATAGCAAAGCAAACAGAGCAAGGCGTTACAAATACGATGTATGTTGTAAATAATGAAGGACAGTTAGTCAACGAATATAGTAAAGTACATTTATTTCAGCTTATGGATGAACATAAATATTTAATAGCTGGTAATGGTACGGGCGAATTTAAGCTAGATGATGTTGAATGCGCTGGAACAATTTGTTATGATATTCGTTTTCCAGAGTGGATGCGTGTTCATACTGCTAAAGGGGCAAAAGTATTATTTGTTGTAGCAGAATGGCCATTAGTTCGTTTAGCACATTGGCGTTTGCTATTGCAAGCAAGAGCAGTTGAAAATCAGTGTTATGTTGTTGCGTGTAATAGAGCAGGAAAGGATCCGAATAATGTGTTTGCAGGTCATTCTTTAATTGTGGATCCTTGGGGTGAAGTTGTAGTAGAGGCGAATGAAGAGGAATCAATTTTATTTGGAGAGCTTGTATTCGAGAAAATTAGAGAAGTACGAAAAGGAATTCCAGTTTTTGCGGATCGTCGTCCAGAATTATACAAATAAAATGTTGACAAGTGATTTTTATTCTTGGTATAGTCATCAACATAAAGTTAAAAATTCAAAAAATTATACAACTCTTATCAAGAGCAGGTGGAGGGATTTGGCCCGATGAAGCCCAGCAACCGACCGTAATACCATTGTGAAATGGGGCGTTTATTACGCCAAAAGGCACGGTGCTAATTCCAGCAGAAAGTAAAACTTTCTGGCAGATAAGAGGGGAGAAGATAAACTTCAAACCTCTTTCTTAGTGGAAAGAGGTTTTTCTGTGTTAGAAAAACCTCTGAATTTAAAAAGGGGGAGAAGACGATGGGATATTATTCATTAACAGAAATAACAGCTGTACAATATGCGAAAGATCATGGTTATTTTGAAGAGAAGGCAAATGTCATTTGTCATGAAATTGGAGATGGAAACTTAAATTACGTGTTCAAATTAGATGATGGAGAGAAATCCATTATAATAAAACAAGCACTGCCTTATGCTAAAGTAGTTGGTGAAAGCTGGCCATTGTCTATAAAAAGAGCAACGATTGAAAGCAAGGCATTACAAATTTTTGCGCAGTATGTACCGGATTATGTTCCAGTAGTGTACAGTCATGATGAAGAGTTAGCGATAACGGTAATAGAAGACTTATCAAGACTAACAATTACAAGAAAAGGATTAATAGACGGAGAAGAATATCCGCTTTTATCCCAGCATATTGGTCGTTTTCTAGCACATGTTTTATTTTACACTTCAGATTTTGGTTTACAGTCAGAAGAGAAGAGGATACTAGAAGGTACCTTTGTAAATCCGGACCTATGTAAAATTACAGAGGATTTAGTGTTTACAGATCCTTTTGGGCATTATGATACAAATGATTATGAGCCAGATTTACAGCTCGTGGTTGATGAACTTTGGAGTGATAAAACTTTAAAACTAAAAGTAGCACAATATAAATATAAGTTCTTAACAAGAAAAGAAACTCTTATTCATGGTGATTTACATACTGGTAGTATTTTTTCGTCACCTTCTGAAACGAAAGTGATTGATCCAGAATTTGCGACATATGGCCCATTTGGATTTGATATAGGTCAATTTATTGCAAATCTATTATTAAATGCTTTATCTAGAGAAGAAGAAAAGAGAAGTGTACTATTTTTTCATATAGAAAAGACGTGGAGTTATTTTGTAGAGACTTTTACAAAGTTATGGATTGGGGAAGGTGTAGAAGCATATACGAAAGAAAAACAATGGTTACCAATTATTTTGCAAAATATCTTTACTGATGCTGTTGGATTTGCCGGATGTGAACTAATTCGTAGAACAATTGGTTTAGCTCATGTAGCAGATTTAGATGAAATAGAAAATAAAGAAACAAGAATTCAAGCTAAGAAACAAGCGCTATCCTTAGGAAAAGAACTAATAAAATATGAATCTAAAAGTGCTGATATTCAACTGTTTCGAACATTATTTCAACAGACAGTTTCAAGGGGTGTAAAAGCATGAGTACAATTGTTACTGTTCCGAGATCTGTAAGTTGGAAAGGTGATGCAATTGCAGTATTAAATCAAACGAAATTGCCACATAGCACAGAATACAAAACATTAACGACTATTGAAGGGGTTTGGAAAAGTATCATAATGTTAGAAGTACGTGGAGCGCCTGCAATTGGAATTGTAGCTGCATTTGGCTTGGCGCTTGCAGCGAAAAAATATAATAATTTACATATCGAAGAATTTCAAAAGAAGTTTAATAGAGACTGTAACTATTTAGGGACATCACGCCCAACGGCAGTAAATTTATTTTGGGCAATTGATCGTATGAGAGAATCTATTCGAGAGATTACTACAATAAAAGAAGCACAAAAAATATTAGAAGAAGAAGCGCTTCGCATTCAACAGGAAGATGAAGAGGTGTGTCGAAATATTGGGGAATATGCGTTAACATGTTTTAAAGATGGCGATAATATTTTAACAATCTGTAACGCTGGAAGTATCGCAACTGCCAGATATGGAACTGCATTAGCTCCCTTTTATATTGGAAAAGAGAAAGGTGTGCGTTTACATGCATATGCGTGTGAAACGAGACCAGTTTTACAAGGTGGTCGCTTAACGACGTGGGAATTGAAGCAAGCAAATATTGATGTGACCCCATGCCCATCAACTTAAGAGTGAGCACAACCTGAGCTTTCGACTCATCGGATCAAAACATTCCTAAAATAAAAGCATACTCTTAAAAATAAGCATCTCAAATAAACC
>NZ_JAKUFX010000076.1:0-28722 GCF_022663635.1 Bacillus cereus group sp. BfR-BA-01356
TAGGGTTTATTTGAGATGCTTATTTTTAAGAGTATGCTTTTATTTTAGGAATGTTTTGATCCGATGAGTCGAAAGCTCAGGTTGTGCTCACTCTTAAGTTGATGGGCATGCGTCTACATGGATTTTATATATATTTTCTAATTTCATTACTATATCAAGTAGTTCTTGAAAATTAACTAATACTTCTTCTCCACCACCAGAACCACCATCTCCCATTGATACTTGCATTATTCAATACCTCCTAACGAAAATTGTCTCGGGTCAATTAATTTTTTATACGGCATTTTTAACACGTCATACAATTTCTTATTTACAGCATAGAGACTCACCCAGTCATATCGATTACGTTCTACATCAATTTGAACGAAATCTTCTCCTTCAGTGAAATATAAGAAACATTCCCATTTTCCTCCTCTATTACTCCGAGGCCTCGTATACGTTTCTATCGCTATAACATCTTTATTTGATAAATCTTTTTCCTCAAATGTTTGTTGTTCTTCTTCTGTCATTCTCTTTGAGAAAAATGTATCTTCTATTTCCCTCGGTTCTCTCAATAAGAAAGGGATGCGTGTTAATAATGAAAAATATACGTCTGGCTTTGGTATGTAGTCGATCTCGTATTTTTTATTTGGCTCTATTTCCGTTAATACAGCCACTCGATCTTTATCCTCTTTTAAAAAGCCAATTAATACATTATTCATTCTCGTGTATTCATGACAATTTTCATATTCCTTTAATAGTTCAATTATTTGAAAAGCTGCAGGGGTAATTCCATTTTCACTTGTAAGTAGGCCTTTTTCTTTTAAACTCGTAGTTGCTTTCGTGACACATTCTTCATCAAGTAAAATAATTACGTCACGGTTTGGCAATCCAAATATATCGGTAACCCCAGCTGCACCTGCGAGAACATATAATTCAGCAGGTGCAAAACTCATTTCTTTCCCCATTCTTTTATCCCTCGTTTCTCCATCACAGTTGTTTTATCGCTCTTACTTCCGATCTATCTCCGTACGTTTGAATGCTTTTATCTAACTCTTTCAAAGCTTTCGTATGCCCTTCAAATGCCTCTACCATTTCTGAATTATATTGAATGATTAAATCAAGATAACTTAAAAATGCATCTCTCGTTTTTCCATTCCATTTCGCACCTGTGACATATGCTTTTAAGTCTTTCGCTTGGTTTAAAGAATCCTTCATACCATTTTCAATGTTTTGTGCGTAAGAAATGGCACTTGCAGTGTTACTTCCTATAATTTCAACCTCTTTACCACTCATGTTAGTTCCCCCACATTCTTTGTATGCTTAATGGATAAGATTTTCAAGTTCCTTTTTCTTTTCTTCAAAAGCCTTGGTCGCTGCGGCGTATGCTGACGCTTTCTCCGATTCTGCTTTCGCTTTATATTCCAAATACTTTGCATAAGCTGTACTTTTTGCAGATCCAATATCGCTTAATGCACTTTTAAAATAGGATAATACTGTATTTAAGTCTTCATCCTTTTCATGACGTTTTTGTTCAAATTCAACTGCCGGAATTTTATTAGCTTCTAAGCCATTACTTTTACTCTCATACTCTCTCTTTGCTGATTCAGCCTCTTGAATGAATTGCTTTAACTCTCTTTCTTTATCTTTTAAATAATCATGTAAATCATCATACCGATCTCGTTTCCTCGCACTTTCTGTAAAACCAGACGCATTTAAAAAAGCATTGTACAATTCATCTAACATCTTTCTCCCCCTTTAGCACAATAACTATGTAGTTAAATTCGTATATTTAAACGTGAATATTCATTACATTAAGAATTAACAAATAATTATTTTTACATATTGCTATTTTATCAAAGGGATTTTAACATTTCCATATTTTATGAATGGCTTTCGCATTTTTCTTCAATAAAGTGAAACTTTAATCAATATGACTATGTATTTATGTGCAGAAATAATAAAAAACACTGCCTTTTATCCAATTCATTCGTATTAAATCCTTGCTTGAGAGTAAGACCAGTTCTTTCTTATTTCATCAACAACTATTTCTGGATAATCCCAATGAAGCGTACGAGTAGGCTCCCTGATTCGTTATACTATTCCTTAGGCTGTTTTATTTCTATATTCATTCCAATATTTTGGCTCAGTCGCGCTTAAAAGAACAATAGAAAAAGGATCTGATATGAATATCAGATCCTTAACTTTAATTTCTTAATACATACATCTTTTTACACGATAACTGGTTCATACGTGCTCAAATTATCATACTCAGTTTTTACAATACTAGGCGGAAGGTTAACACATCCTCAGATTCACCTTTTCTTGTAGCAGTGCATAATGTTTAATAAAATTAAAGCATATTTTTACTTACCAGACTTAATTTTTTCGTTATATTCTTCTAAAGTTAACCCTTTTTCTTTTAGATAAACAGCAACTTCTTTTCCTACATAACGATAGTGCCATGGCTCATACTTAATGCCAGTAATATTCTCTTTATCTTTTGGATAGCGGAGAGTAAATCCATATTCTGCAGCATTCTTATCTAACCATTTGAATGCATCGGTAGTTTCAAATTTTGCATTTAAATCTTCTACAGTATTCTGCCATTCAACTGAAATAATGTCTAACGCTAATCCAGTATGATGTTCACTTGCACCAGGATACTGAAGATATTCCAATGCCTTAGCACTAGCCTCTTTATCCGACAAGCCTTGAGATTTATAGCTTTTAACTGAAGCATCATAATAAGTTTGTTGTAATTTTATAGCTCGATAACCTGATCTTAAATAAAGATTGATTCCCTCTTTTTTTGCAGCTGCTACCATATCCTGATAGGAAGTTGCAATTCTACTATCTATTTTCATATTTGGCTTCGCATTTTGGGTGATACTTGTTAATTCGATTCCTAGTTCCTTTGATAACATATGCTCTCTATTTACAAGGATAATTCTCCAATCATTAACATCAGAGATAGGTAAAACATCTTTTTTCTTCGCATGTATTTCATTTTTATTTTTATCGTTATTATTAGTAGTTGCCTGAGATGTTTGCTTTCCACTACAAGCAGCAAGACTCCATCCCATTGCTAATACCAATGCTAAAATTATAAATTTTTTAATTGTATCTCATTCCCTTTTTGTTTATTAGTCTTTATACCAATTTCCCAACACGTCTCTAGGAATCTCCTTGAAATCCTTCAAAGAAACGGGGCCGACAAATTTTTTAATTCCATGTTTTTTAGAATTTTCATCCGAATAATCTTTTAAAAATTGAATTTTAAATTGTTTCTTACCATCAGCATAGTCGGTTACTGTCGGTACGATTGCCGCTTGTCGTATACCAAAAGTTTTATCTTCATACTTAACAAATTGTACATAAGATAATCCTCCAACCAATGTTTCTAGTTTTTCTTGCGCAGAAATAAGATTTCCAAGAGAATAATAGATTAGCGTTTCATGTCCATCTTTATTTTGTTTCCACTCAATTGGTTGAATTACATGTGGATGATTTCCAATTACTACATCTACACCTAAATCTGTTAAATATTGAGCAACTTCTTTTTGTTGCTTTGAAGGTGTTGAGGTATATTCTACTCCCCAATGCACCATAACAATCACCATATCAGAGCTACTCTTCGCCTTTTCCACATCATTTTGTATCGCTTTTTTATCAATTAAATTTAAAGCCCAAGACTTATCAGCTGGAATTTTAATTCCATTCGTACCATATGTATAATTTAGTAACGCAAAACGAATACCATTTTTTGTAATCGTTTTTATTTCATTACGCTCGTTTTGACCCTCATTAATACCTACCGGGATAACATCCGGATATTTCTTCCAGTATTCTCTTGTATTCGCAACACCTTTAATACCCATATCCATAGCGTGATTTGTCGCTTGCGTCACTATATTGAATCCAGTGTCCACTAAAGATTGGCCTACTTCTTCAGGTGTATTGAAAGTCGGATATCCCTGTACTTTTAAATTATTTCCGGCAATCGGAGTCTCCTGGTTCACTATAGCAAGATCGCTTGATTTAACAGCTTTTTTGATATTTTCATAAATATAATTATAATCATATGAACCGTCTTTTTGTTTGCCATCTTTAATTACTGCGTCATGATATAAATTATCACCCGTTGCTATTAAATTCACAACCGATTGTATTTTTTTATCTTCAGTAAAATTAGGAGACTGTTGGATAGGACTTTTATCTACCCAATTTGGTGCTTTTAATGATGTATCTATATTGGATTCAGCCGGTGGTAATGAAGCTTTAGATGTCTTAACATCTGTATTACCACAAGCGGTTAAAAGCACTAAAAAAATAAGACATACTAAAAAAAACTTTTTACTTCTCTGTAAAGTATCTAACATGTGATCCTCTTTTCTGTTTTATTCCTTATAACCAGTTCTAACAAATCATTCTTTACAACAACGTATTTTGGTTTTACCCTTAATTATGGAAGGACACTCTGTTACACCTGCTTCGGAATATACTAATAATTGTTTTCCGCTTTCTAGCAATCTATCGATTCCATCAGAAATGATAGATTGCTAGAAAGACATAATCCATCAGGATGTCGACTAGTTTGATATACCTGTTCCAATTGCAGTAACTCGTTTAATATTTAAACAAGATGGGAGAATCGTTCATATAGCCTCTTCTCTCGCTTTATGTTGGAGGTGCCTCCCAAAAAAGGGATCGTTGCTGTAACCCTTTACATAGTGCGAAATTTTTGCAACTAATTTCTTTCATTCAAGCGACAAACATTATACCGATAACAATAAGTAAGACCCAAGAACTTATTTTACCAATATACGAAAAAAGTAGCAATCTTTTGCCCCATATAAAGAAGCCAATTAGGAGAAATGAACGAGAGATTCATTCTATTCAATTCCTTCATTGATTAATAAAAAAACAAGCCACCCAACTATTGGATGGCTCTATACTATAAAGAGAATTTGTTATTGGATTACTTCAATTTCCCTTCAAAAACAATCTTCCTACCGCACGGCTCAACTACTGTTTTGCCGTCTTTCTTTACTTCATGAAAGATTGGCTCTTCCATACGACGAGACGGAGCGTAGCCTTCTTGTTCCATACGTGCTAAGCAGTCTGTAATTGTTTCATTTTCAAGTACTTCAAATTTCTTTTTATTAGGTTGTTTTGTCATGCCCTAACCTACTTTCTATTTTTCTTGATGCAAATTGATTTTTCATGTAGACCATATATAACATTGCGAGAATTCCCATTATAATCATAACCGCAATAAAAAAGCTTGTATACTGTATTTTTTCTATAAATACGCCGCCTAATACAGGTCCCATAATACTTCCTAAACTAAAAGCGATTCCGGATAATATATTACCTGCCGGTAGTAAATGTCTCGGTAATAAATCAGTCATAAATCCAAGCCCTAAAGAGAAGCACGATCCAATAACCATACCCGCTAAAAGCATGCAGGCAAAGACGATCCAGTAATATTGATCAAATACGGCGGCAAGTAGAAAAATGCCCGTACTTATGCTAAACGTCCACGTTAATATACGGTCCCTTCCGTATTTATCACTCAATATACCGAGCGGAATTTGTGTAATAATACCCCCAACTGCAAATGCTGGTAATAAGAAGGATACATCTGAAACAGACCACCCTTTACGAAGTGCGTATACTGGTAAGTTACTGTTTAACATTGCTTCAAGTACGCCATATGCAAGTGGTCCTAGCAGTGCAATCCATCCTAATCCAACAACTTGTTTATAACGAGAAAATGATGATTCACTCTTTGCTTCTCTTTCATCTTGCGCTGGGAATGCATTTTTTGTTGGAAGTAGTAAAAGCCAACCTATTAGACAAAGTATAGTAGATATAATAAATGGTGTTGCAAGACCGTACTGCACAGTGCTTGCTAAATACGGACCAACGGCAAAACCAATTCCGAAGAATACACCGTATATCGATACTTGTCTCCCTATTTTACTTGGGTCTGATGTTGTCGTGATCCATGTTTGTGTTCCGACATGAAGCATATGATCTCCAACTCCAACTAGAAATCTAAGGATAAACCATACCCAAAATGAAAATGTTTGTGTAAAAAAGAATAATGAAATAATAACGAGAAACCCACCTATAACAATAATCGGCTTCATTCCAAACCTTTGCATCGGTTTTTCAAGAAACGGCGAAATAACTAATATCCCAATGTACAATGCCGTCGCATGAATACCATTAATACTTGAACTAACCCCTTCTTGTTCAAAAATCATTGCAATGGCAGGTAAGAGCATTCCTTGTGACAAACCCGAGATTGCTACAATCCCAACCATAATCCAAAAAGTAAAACGCATTGACATCCTCTGTCCCTCTCCTTCTTACGCTTCCACTTTTCATTATAAACTGTTTTTTCAAATGCGTGTACGAATATTCGCAATAAAAAAGAAGCTAAAAGAATGAACCTTTTAGCTTCTTATCCTTCCCAAACTTGTGCTTTCACGTTGTTATGAAATTGCTTGAAATATGGATGTTTATAAAAAGCAGTTTCATATAAATAATGATGCGAATGAACAATTGGTGGCTGTTGTATTTGTAACGGAACTACAGCTGGTGAAACTTGCATATACAGCGGAGCTATCATCATTTTTGTATACACATGATGATTATATGGAGAATGCACAATTAAGAACGGATGATGCATTGATAATCTCCCCTTTTACCTACAATGTTATAGTATATGCAATACCTTTCATTTCGGGGATTATTTCTGTTCTAACCAATTCTCTACATGTTTTATAAATACATCTAAACAATCAATAAACGGCGAGTGTCCGCAATCTTCTAATACCTTCAACTCTGCATTTGGCAAATGTTTCGCTAATTCCTCACCGACTACTTGCGGTACGACATAATCTCTATCACCTTGTATGACGAGTGTTGGCGCTTTAATACGATGAATTTGTTTACTTCCCTCTACAACCCCATTATGTTCATCTGAAATATTAAATGTAATGAGCGCATAATTCACATCTACGAAATTACGTTGCGTTAACATATCATCTAAATACTTTTCATAACGATCCGGTTCAGGTTGATTATGTGTATATATTAATAGATTCCATACTGTACGGTAATATAGTTTGTTCATATTTTTTATCGCATCTAATACTGGAGCGATTTGTACTGGATCTTGCGCAATTTCTTCTTTCGTCTTTACTAAACTTGATACAATCGGCTGCCCATTCGTATCTTTTTTAAAGATTGGGTATCCTTTCATTCCTACTGATTCTACTAAAATTAACTTTTCTACAAAAGTTGGGTGATTCGCTGTAAATTGCATCGCAACGCCACCACCCATTGACCAGCCCATTAATGAAAATTTCTCTAGCTTTAACTCGTCAATAAATAATTTTACATCGTCTGCAAAGTCTTGTAATGAATCTATTGACTGATTATACGTTGATTGTCCAAACCCTCTTAAATCAAGAGCGTAAATATGGTATTGATCTTGCAACTTTTCAATAACTAAATCCCAATGTTGTGACGATGTCATGTTCCCGTGAATGAGTACAAGAATATCTGTATTTCGCCTTCCAACTTCCTGATATGCAATCGTTTCTCCGTTCGATAGTGAAACAAACTCCATTGTTGGAGGCTTAATCATCACAAGTTCCCCCATTCTATTTAATAGAAAGAAAATTCTTTACTTAATTAAAGAATAGCACGTAGAATATACGTTCGCAACATAAAACCTATAAGAATTTTTTACATAAATCAATATGTCTATTACTAGACAATTATTATAAAAAAGTATATAGTTAGCTAGGTAACTAATTTGAAAGGATCAAAATACATGGACGAAAAACAACATTTTTTTCACATCGTCAGCCAGACTTCTCGGAAGTTTACGAAGAAATTTAATGAACGTGTATCTCCAACAGGGTTATTTAGTGCGCAATGGGCTGTTATTTTCCGCATTAATCAAACTGGTTCTTGTACGCAAACAGAATTGTGCCAGTATTTAAATGTTGAATCACCAACGATGACTCGTACGTTAACACGTATGGAAACGATGGGATGGATTATTCGTACAGAAGGTAAAGATCGCCGCGAGAAGCTCATTTCTTTATCCGAAACAGCGATAAAGATGATTCCAGTATGGCAAGAAGAAGTTGATACTTTCGAAGAAAAAACGCTAGAAGGTATTAATGAAGATGATTTACATCAAGCATTTCAAGTGTTACAACAAATTATTAAAAATTTAGATTAAATTGGAGGGATGACGATGCAAAGTGAGAAACTTTGGACGAAGGATTTCCTCGGAACTTGTTTTAGTAGTCTATTTCTCTTCTTAACATTTTACATGCTTATGACTACTCTGCCTGTCTATGTTATAGACGGCCTAAAAGGAAAACCTGAGGAAATTGGTTTAGTTGCAACTGTGTTTCTTATTTCTTCTGTTTTATGTAGACCATTCACAGGAAAATGGCTCGATGATTTAGGAAGAAAGAAAATATTATTTATTTCACTTTCATTATTTTTAGCCGCTACTGTTATGTATTTCGGTGCGCAAAGTTTATTCTTATTACTTGCCCTTCGCTTCTTGCACGGTATTGGGTTCGGGATGGCAACGACAGCTACTGGTACGATTGTAACTGATGTTGCGCCAGCTCATCGACGAGGCGAAGCGCTTGCATATTTCGGCGTATTTATGAGTCTGCCGATGGTAATTGGTCCTTTTTTAGGTTTAACAATTATTTCTCATTTTTCGTTTACTGTATTATTTATCGTTTGTTCCGTATTTTCATTACTTGCATTTTTATTAGGACTACTTGTAGATATTCCGCACGAAGCACCTGTTAGCAAACAAAAACGTGAAAAAATGAAATGGAAAGACTTAATCGAACCATCTTCTATTCCGATTGCACTTACAGGATTTGTTTTAGCCTTTTCTTATAGTGGTATTTTATCCTTTATTCCTATTTATGCGAAAGAACTCGGTTTAAGTGAAATTGCAAGTTACTTCTTTATTTTATACGCACTTGTTGTTGTCATTTCTCGTCCATTTACAGGAAAGATTTTTGATCGCTTCGGTGAAAATGTACTCGTTTACCCTGCTATCATTATTTTCACAATCGGAATGTTCATATTAAGCCAAGCACAAACTTCATTTTGGTTCCTTGGCGCAGGTATGCTAATCGGTTTAGGTTACGGGACATTAATTCCGAGTTTCCAAACGATTGCGATTTCTGCCGCTCCAAACCATAGACGTGGTTCTGCGACAGCTACGTATTTCTCATTCTTTGATAGTGGTATTGGTTTTGGTTCTTTCATTTTAGGTATTGTCGCAGCGAAATCCAGTTATCATAATATGTATTTTATCGCAGCTATTATCGTTGCGTTCACTTTACTTTTATATTATGGATTACACGGACGAAAACAAAAATTCAAGAAACAACCTACAGACGGAAAAATTTCCGCTTAACGTTAATAAGGAAAGTAAACTTCCCCGTTTACTTTCCTTATTTTGTATTTCTTTCAAGACGAGCGTATACTTATAGTAGAAATAAAAAGGAGGGCCATATATGAAACTAAAAAAATCTCCCCTACTCTTACTTATACTAACATTCATATTTGTAATTACAGGGCTTGGGTTTACTTACTTCAAACAAAATAAAACGACCCCATCAAAACATAATGTGACAAAAGAAAACTGGTTAAATGCCCCTTACTTACGTTGGTCGTACACACACATGAAAGAATTCACTTTAGTTAATGACGTAAAAAACAATCCTGACCAAATTGCTCACTTCCCTTCCGCATTGCAAAACTTAGACGATTTTGCTGTGGAGCGTAGATTCGGAAATACAACTCCTCTAAAAAAACTTTTAGATGATAACAAAACAGATGCTTTTGTCGTTGTACATAATGGACAACTTGTTTACGAACGATATTTCAATGGGTATAAACAGAATGAACCTCATGGTATGGCATCATTAGCAAAAGTCTTTACCGGGGCAATTATACAATCTCTCGCTGAAGAGAATCGTATCGATTTAGAGAAAACAGCTGACACTTACATAAAAGAATTAAAAAACACACCGTTCGGTAATGCCACACTTCAGCAATTAATGGACATGCAAGTTTCAGCTGAATATCCTACTCATGGATATGAGCAACCTGGGCTAGAAAATCAAGATGCACAATTATATTTAGCTAGCAATATTTTACCCCGTGGCAAAAATTACGACGGTCCGATGAAAATTTATGATATGTTACGGGAAGCCGAAGAAACTGCACCGCCTGGTTCTTCCTTTTCTTACAATAACGGATCAACAGAAACGCTCGCTTGGATTATTAGAACTATTACTAGTAAATCACTAGCTGAAAATGTAAGTGAACGAATTTGGTCTCAAATTGGTATGGAAGAAAACGCGTATTACGTTACAGATGAAACAAAAGTAGAACAAGCTAGTGCTGGATTAAATGCAACTGCTAGAGATATGGCGAGATTCGGGCAATTACTATTAAACAACGGGGAATATAACGGAAAACACATTCTCCCTTCTTCTATTACAGAAAGTGTAAAAAATGTCCAAGAAGGTGAACTTGCAATTGGCCCTGGAGCTTCCATTTCTTATCATAATCAATGGTGGATTCCGCACAATGAACAAGGTGATTTTGAAGTGTTAGGTAGTTACGGACAAACACTTTACATCGATCCGAAAGCAAATATGGTAATCGTTCATTTCTCTTCTAACGCAACGCCAAGTAATGAAATACATTCGGTTTACTCAAATATGTATATTGATATTGCACATCATTTGGAGAAGCTTCCACGGTAGTGAAAGCTTCTTCTTATTGCGTTGTTTTATTTGAAACCACTACCCTCATCACGGTTATTCATAATGAAACTTTTTATTAGCAATCCAATAATACGTTACGAAGAGTGTCAATAAAATCCACACTATAGTTAGTAATCCAGTAATTATTGCGTTTGAATTTACTACCCCCGTGACTAACGTTTCCATTGCATACTTACTCATACCGGCTGGATTAAGCTGATCCATTATTGGATTCAAACCGACGATTACTCTGCAGGCTAAAAGGAAAACAATTGAAATTAATGCAATCATACCTTGACTGTGAAAAATAGCACTTATCATTGTTGTGAAAGATACGATAAAAAGAACCCAAATTAGATAAAATAGTAATCCAGTAATTAGGTGTGCAAATGGAACGGCAGTAAAAAGAAAATTTACATATAGATAAGAAGCTACGTATCCAATTGTTACACTAAACGCTACCATTAAATAGTTTGACACTATTTTCCCACCTACATATGAAGTAACAGTAACGGGCCTTGTTAAAATAAAGGCCAACATACCATTAGCTTTATCTGTTTGAATTGCACCCATCATAGAAATCACTAGAATCATAAGTCCAAGCTGATCAAACTGGGATCCTAAAGTACTCGCTAATACTTCGCCCCCTTTTTGCGCTGCCATACTCAGATCAATTGTAATTCCCTGGCCTCCACCTAATGCTTCTAGAATTGATGGCAAATAATGAGTTACTATCGGCTGTGTTGCACCTAAAAATATAAAAACAATTGGTAGCCAAATAATCTTAAAATCACGTAACATTTGAACATATTCTTTTTTTATCAATACCATTGAGTTATTCATTTTTACACCACCAATTTCAAGAAAATTTCTTCTAAAGTATCGTTGCTCATTTTAAATTTAACAATGTCCACTTTATGTTCGAGTGCATTTTGCAGTAACATATTTTTGTTTATTTCGATACTTTCAACCTTCACTTTGATTTTAAGCCCAACCACTTCTACATTCTTCACATACGGTAATTTCTTTACAACTTCAATCCAATTTTGATCTTTAGTTGTTATTTCAATCATTAATTTATTTTCACGATTACGTTGTAAAAGCTCCGTAATCGTTGTGTCTTCTATTTTTGTTCCATCTTTTATAATGACAAATCGTTCACAGATTTCTTCTGCATCGCTTAAGATGTGGGTTGATAATAAAATGGTTGTATCTTTTTTTATTTCTTTAATCAGATTCAATACTTCCCGCCGGCCGATCGGATCTAATGCGGATACTGGTTCATCCATGACAATAAGCGAAGGTTTATGCAATAATGCTTGTGCAATACCAAGTCGTTGTTTCATTCCACCAGAAAATGTACTAACCTTTGCATTTTCTTCTTCCTTTAGTCCAACTTTCTCCAACATTTTTGGAATCGACTTTGACAATTCTTCTTTTTTCAACCCCGAAAGTTGGCCCATAAACGTAAGCGTTTCTCTCGCTGTCATCCAATGAAAAAAATTAGGATATTGAGGTAAATAACCAATTTCACTTTTCATTTTTGATATTTTTATCCCATTCAATAAAACTTCACCAGCAGTTGGATTAGTAATATCCGAAATTACTTTTATTAATGTGGATTTCCCTGCTCCGTTTGGTCCAATTAATCCGACGCATTCCCCTGCTTGCAGTTCCATCGAGAAATTATTCACAGCAATTTTTCCTTTAAATGATTTTGTTACATTTTTAATCTCTAATTTCATAATTTCTCACTGTCCTTTCTCCCTATAACAAAGTACAAGATAGGTCCCAATATATTAACGAAAAGAATAATTAACGTCCATACAAGTACATTTTTTCTTGTTTTTCTATGTCGATATAAATCAATGAATGCAATTAAAACTAAAAGTGCTCCCACTGCAATAACTGGTAATATAATGGGTAGAAAAGCCATAATATCAATGTCTTTAAGATCATTCAATCCATAATGTATTTTCATTGTCATCACTCCTTTTAAACCTCATTATCATTATTGATAATGATAAAACAAAAGCGGATGGATTGCAATCATTATTCTCATTATTTATAATGAGAATAAAAAACAATACATAAGGTGATATAATGAGTAATAAAGTTGAAATTTTAATGCATCCGGTAAGAATGAAAATTTGCCAAGTGTTAATGAGAAATAAAGAAGATGGGTTAACACCATTAGAAATGGTAAAAATCATTAAAAATGTACCACAAGCAACACTATATAGACAGCTACAAACTATGGTTGATTCAGGTATCGTTCATGTAATTAAAGAAAAAAAGGTAAAATCTGTTTCTGAAAAATATTACGCAATCAATGAAGAAGATGCAAAAATTGAAGGAAGTGAATGGAAAGGATTATCTGATGATGAAAAGTTAAACTACATTTCCTATTATCAGTTATCACTTATGACACAATATCAAAGTTACCTTAAGAAATTAGAGGAACAAAACAGTCAAGAAGATACTGCTACTTTTTCTGTAGTAGAATTAAAGCTAGATGAAGAACACTTTGGAAAATTTCAAAACGAACTTAACGAATTAATGATTAAATACTACAATAGCCAAAGTAAAGGCGACGAAATAGAGACTCCGGTTCGGACTGTCGCTATTACAATTATTCCAGAAACTTAAATTTACTCGATATAAAAATGCAAATCAATAATTTGAACTAAATCCTGAAAACAGGATACCTCTCAAAACACCTAAACCATCTGCTTCCTATATTCTCTTTAGGGGCTAGGTGGTTTAATTTTTCTTGAATTCACACACAAATGTAGTAATGAATGTATTACTTTTGTTATCTTTTATAAGTAAAAAGCTTCATCTTTTTAATGAAGCTTTCTATCACTTTATTAAAAAGATAATAAATTAATCGTTTCCTTTAAAACACTTCCCTTACAAAGATTGTCTGTTCATATTGGTCGAAAATTTCTTCTATAGATGAAAATAAAGTTTCTTCCGGGATGATGAACTTTATTTTTTGACCATTTTTTAACATGAAGGAAATCGTTCCATTATCATTAAAACCTGTATGAAACGTTCCTCGTTTATTTAATAGTACCTCTTCAATTATATTTATTTCAATTGAAAAGTTATTCTTTAATTGCAAGAGTTCATGTACATCGCCAGTATGTATTTTTACATCTATTTCAGTTTCTAAGTTTAATTGTTTTTTCTCAATTTTTTTGAACCAAAACAAAAACAATAGCTCTGAAATACCAGGTAATTGTTTTTTATAAGCATGTCGGCTATGAAACTGTCCGCCAATCTTTATAAAATATATACAGTCACCTGTAATAAAAACTTTATAATATATATCTGCCGTAAACATTTTAGGCTTTAAAAGATAAAAACTTTTGATCATAATTCCCCCATCAATTTTAAATGTATTTGTATAAACATTTTTAGCTAGATTTGTGCTAAAACATATTTCTCATGTAATGCAACACTATTGTATTGAATCTCCTCTCCCTTTGCAACAGTAGCTTTGAAGCCAGCTAGTAACCTTTCTCTATACTATCCCTATAAGTGCTACCCCATTTCCAACCGTTTTTCTTCTAGTATATTAAAAGCAGAATTTGATACGAGGCTCTATATCAATCTATCAATAAATTACCACTCTGTAAATATCTGAATTTTCTTTACTTTGAAGGTTATCTCCTAAACAACCTCGAATAATTGTAATACATATACATAAGGAGGTTGATCTATTTTGTTTCGTTCCTTTACAAATGGTTGCGTCGCCTTAGTGCAACGCTTCTTGCCAGAACCGTTTATTTTATCATGTTTACTAACTGTTTTCGTTATCTTCTTTGGTATGTTTGCGACTCACCAAACACCTGTAGAAATGATTAATCACTGGGGTAATGGAATTTGGGGACTCCTCGCCTTTTCTATGCAAATGGCACTTGTACTCGTGACTGGATCTGCTTTAGCAAATGCTCCTCTTATTAAAAAAGGATTAACGAAAGCTGCCAGACTACCAAAAACAACTGGACAAGGCATTATTGCCATTTCAATTGTAAGTTTACTCGGTGCATACATAAACTGGGGCTTTGGAATTGTTGTATCTGTTTTATACGCAAAAGAAGTGGCAAGGCAGCTGGACGGATTAGATTATAGACTAGCAATCGCCTCTTCTTACTCTGGATTTCTCATTTGGCATGCCGGTCTTTCTGCCTCTATCCCTCTTACGTTAGCAACAGGCGGTGAAACGTTAATTAAAACGACTGCTGGAAGTATTAAAGAGGCGATTCCAATAACAGAAACGTTATTCTCACCATACGCTCTCGTTCCAGTTATTATTTTTCTCATTACGATGCCTCTCATTAATAAAGCGATGCATCCAGATGAAAAACATACGATTACAGTAGATCCTAGCGTGTTCCATGAAGAAGCTGCTGCTCAAGAAGTAGAAAAAAATACGTTCGCTGAAAAGATGGAAAATAGCATTATTATTACACTTTGCGTTGGATTGTTAGGTCTCATTTATATTTTCAATTACTTTTATACGAAAGGTTTTAACCTTACTCTCGATATCGTGATTTTTATGTTATTAATTGCAGGTCTTATTTTCCACCGTACTCCGATTCAGTATATTCGTGCTTTTTCAGACTCTACGAAAAGTGCTTCTGGCATTTTACTTCAATTTCCGTTTTACGCAGGAATTATGGGCATGATGATTGGAGTAAATAGTGAAGGACTTTCACTTGGAGGAGCTATTTCTAATTTCTTTATTAGCATTTCAAATGAAACGACTTTTCCGCTCTTTACATTTTTAAGTGCTGGCATTGTTAACATTTTCGTTCCATCTGGCGGCGGTCAATGGGCTGTGCAAGCACCAATTATGATTCCAGCTGGCGCTGAACTTGGTGTACCTGCTGCAAAAACAGCAATGGCAATTGCATGGGGCGATGCTTGGACGAATTTAATTCAACCTTTCTGGGCATTACCAGCATTAGCGATAGCTGGTTTAGGTGCTCGTGACATTATGGGATTTTGTGTTGTGAACTTACTATATGCGGGTTTTATCATTAGTCTATGTTTCTTATTTATTTAAACGAAAAGCTAGTTTTATACTAGCTTTTTTACATAATAAATCACTTATTTCCCACGCAATTTATAATCTTCTCCCACTCTGACTCCGTAAGATGTAATGACTCAAATGCAAAAAAATCTTCGCACACTTTTTTAATTAGATGTGGATTTCCCCTCAAAAAATTCCACTGTAATACTTTAGGAAGAAAATGCATTTCATATTCTTTACTTCCCCGTACTACCTCATCAACTTCTCTTTCACAAATTCCTCTTATTAAATAATCATTTCTTAACTCTATTTGAATTTGCTGAAATGTTTCACTACATTTTTTCAATTGAAGTAAACATGTAACATACTTCCGAAAAAGTTCGCCATCATACTGAACACAGTTTATAATACGATCGACTTCATTCATAATGCACGAGCCTTTTCTTCTATTTGTAATAACCATTTCTCACGCTTTGATACTTTACTCGTTTTCACAGATTGAAACACTGACCGTTTTATATCGCGAATGCCACAAAAACGTAAAACACCTCTCTTCATTATAATCCAATCTACTGATCGATATAACAATGCGACGTACCATAGAGGCGAGTCTAACGTATTAATAACCCACGCTTTTTTCCCTTGCAATAATCCTTTCGGCAGAGCCCCTTCATATTTATAAGCAAATCCAGCTACGAAAATACGATCAATAAAACCTTTTAAAATTGCTGGCATCCCCCACCACCATATTGGATAGATGAATAAAAGTGTATCTGCTTCTTCTACTAACGTTCTATACCGAGCTGTTTCCTCTTCATTTACTAAATCGCGTCTTTTCTTCTCTTCATTAAATACGAGGACTGGATCAAATTGTTCTTTGTATAAATCAAGTACGGTAACTGAATGATTTGTTTCCTGTAGTCCTTTTTGCACATGATTGAAAATTGCCGCGTTAAAACTTGAAGGGTTAGGATGGGCATATATAATTAGTACGTTCACTACAAAACAACTCCCTCTATACGTTAAAGTTTCCCCTTCTTTAATAACTTCTCTACAATTTGTACGTTTTTCGAACTTTGCAACAATCGATTTAATAATATAAGTAACTCTTCTTTTTCTAAATCTTTCAGTTTCTCTTTAACTGCACTCTCACCAGCACCTTGCATATCATAAACAACTGCCGCCATATGTTTACAATAATTTTCATAGGGACACTCACAGTTACTTTCTGAAAAATCTTCGAGATCGATAACTACTTCATAATTCCCTGCATTTCCAGTAACGAAAGCAAACACTTTTTTATCTTGTATTTCAACATCTTCTACATGCCCATCTTCATAATATTCATATCCCTTATCTACAATGTACTTTGGGATCCATTTCGTTATATCTTTTAATAAGTAAGCGTACATAATTGTACCCCTTCCTTTAATTCCCTTTTGACTTCAAAAATCCTGCATGTTATTCTAATTACTGTTAAGTAGCAAGTCTACGTGACAAAACGACTGACACCTATTCGGCGAAGGTGTCTCTTTTCATTTGCAGCCGATATGAATTGCCTCTTTCAGGCACATTCAATTTTTGACACTACACACTCAACACCATTCCCTGTATCAGGCTGCTTTAGCAGTCTTTTACTCTACATACTCCGTTATTTTAAGAAAAAAGAGAGCTTAGCTCCCTTTTCTCGCCTTATACAATACCCCTTTTTCAGCATAGAGATATTCATCAGCTAATGTAATTTTCCCATCCAGTTTTAGTTCGTCTAATAATCTTGATAAATAAAATTGATGCAACATCTTTTTCGTGAATTTTCCTTCATGATGCGAAACGATATGTTCTTGAATATCTAACAATGATATCGGCTTATCTTGCTCTATCATATATTCATAAACTGTACTACGCAGTTTTACGTATTTTTCGAGTGTCACAGTAATGCGCAACCCCTTTCTTCTTAATATAAATTTTCGTAATCGGTTTTTTTGCAATAAAAAAACCTCTCCGATAAGAAGAAGTTACGTATATATCTTCGTCTTATCTCCCAGAACAAATATGTTCTGCTGGAATTAGCACCTGCATCGCGGTTGCTGGGTTTCATCGGGCCAGTCCCTCCACCTCTCTGGATAAGAAAATATTCACTTAATTCTTACTATACGTAATTCCACTTTAATTGTCAAACAAATATAATAAATATAACAAATTATATTTTCTTCCTTACTGTTCATACTACCCATATACGAACATGCAAGGAGGATTATGAAATGCATCAAAATGCTCGCGGATATGTACAAGATTCTTTTCAATCATTACAAGAAGCTAAAAATTGTTTAGAAGAAGCGCTCGAAACAGTTGAAAAAGATTTTAATCGCGCTCGTATTGAACAATCACTTTATGCTGTTGAACAAGCTATTCAACGTTGCGAGTACACCGTTCACATTTTAGAAAAAGATTAAAAACTTCCCATCAATTGATGGGAAGTTTTTTCAAATGGCATACTTCATAATTATTGCCGTTATGATTAAAAAATATACAGAATTAGCAATTTCTAAAATTCCTACTTTTATAATAGAAATTTTTTTGCCATACAACACAATTGCTCGAATGACACTTGGTATAAAAATAAGAGAACACCACGGATTAATCGCAAATACAATTATCGTTAATACGATATGATATCCCCAAGATATAAGACGATACTTCGGATTATTTTTTTCACGAATCATCGTTTTCACATAGAACGTACTACCTAAAAAGTATAAAAATGAAATAAGTGCAATAAATATAGCTGTATGATCGATTTGCTTCATTGAAAAGTAATAACTAATTAATCCACCGATACAAAACACAATAATCGCACAAATATCATTTAATAGTGCTCTTTCATTTTTTTGACGAGCGTAATACATATTCACTATAAATAATGGAATCATTACTATTACGAATAAAAGAATTCGCCACTCATATAATAAAGAAATCGTCCCAAATAGGAACGTAATAATAAAATAAACAATGGCAGCTTGTAAAAACTCTTTTTTTCGTCTTTGCTTTATGTACGTAAGAAATGGATACGTGGCTAAATAGATAAAGAACCACGCTAAAAACAATGGAATATGATAAATAGTAGGTTTCCCAAGTATGACACTTAATAAAAAAGGAATAACAAGCATAGCCCATGCACCATGTTGCTTCGGAATAACTAACTTCATTAACTATACACCTCCCTTTTGAAAAAAGTTCTCACCTACAATTATACAAATAATTTTATATAATAGCGGATGCATATTGAATCGATTTTTTGACAAAAAAATGCTCCTTACATTATGTAAGAAGCATGAAAGAGGCAAACGAATATGTAAGTCGCGACCCTACCTTATATGAGTATGCTTTTCTATGTCACGTTATGCTCATCTAATATACCGTATTTCTTTTTAAATCTTGTAAGAATCGTAATCCATGAAGTACTAAATAGTAATAAGAAAATAACATTCGAAATCGCATGGCTCAAATCAAAGTAAAAACTTGCGATATAATACGAAATGACAGTTTCCCATGTTGCTTCTCGTATAAAACCGAGAAGGCCCCAGAAATTCATAATCCAGCCAAATAAAAAGCCAACAATTACTCCGTAAAGAAGTCTCCCCCATAGCTTTTTCATAAAAAATGTATTACGAAGTAAACCTGCTATAAAACCAATCATGCCCCACGAAAACATTTGCCACGGTGTCCATGGACCTTGTCCCAAAAAAATATTAGATACGATTGCTGCTGTAGCACCAATCATAAAACCAGTTTCACTTCCAAATACAATTGCAGAAACGATAATGACAAAAGAAGTTGGTTGTACACTTGGTAAAATAGAAAATGGTACCCGGCTTACTGCTGCAATTGCCGCTAATACAGCAACGAGAACAATTTCACGTGAAACAAACGCCTTTCTTTCAAAACGGATATAGAAAGGTAACATAATAACCGCTAATATAAACAAACTACTTAACATGTAATAACCGTCCATGACAAGTGTCGTAAAGAGTAATGTGCCGATTATTACTGCAAAGATACATATTATGAATGCAACATATCGTTTGGACAAGCTTCGTACACATCCTCCCACGTTAATGCATATGGCAATTCTTTTCGAATGAATCGATTAATAGATGTTGTATAAAAGAAGTTGCCGCTAAAAAATTCTTTCGGTGCATCATTCATAATGACTGTTCCATCAAATAACATCATACATTGATCCACGTATTTCGCTGCAAACTCAATATCATGCGTTGCCATTACAATTGTTGTACCTTCTTTTTGTAGCTTCCTAAATAGCTCTCCTACTCTTTCTTTCTTCCATGGATCTAATCCCTTTGTCGGTTCATCCAGTAATAATAAAGTCGGCTTTGATAACAACGTCGTACATAACGCAAGTAATTGTTGCTCTCCTCCGCTACAATCGTGCGGATGGCGTTCTTTAAGCGAATACAACCAAAACTGTTTTAGCGTATCTTCTGCTATTTCTTTTCCTTGTTCTCCATATAATTCACGCGCACGTTCATAAACCTCGTCCCATACTGTATCAAATGTAAAATGGTAATACGGATGCTGCGATACATACCCAATACTTTTAAACCGTTCTTTCGAATCGATTTTATGTATCACTTTTCCGTTCCACTTTACTTTTCCTCTTCTCGCTTTTTGTAATCCTGCTAAAATCGTTAACAGTGTAGACTTACCTGTACCGTTCTTCCCAACGAGCGCTACCCATTTTCCTTTTTCAATCGAAACTGATAAATCACGTAAAATAAGCGGACTATTTTTTTCATATTGGAACGAAATATGCTCTGCGCTTAAAATTACCTCTTGCTTTTCACTTTGTGCTATTGGGTCATTTACATATGATATCGCTGCAAAATCATTCATTTTCATTTGCGCCTCTCGCACTGTAAACGGAATATCTCTCACATTCCACTCTAAAAATAGCCTTGGAATTTGCGGAATAAATGGACGGAATGTTTCTACTCCCCACATATCCGTAATAACAATTTTAGGACTACCATCATACATAATACGGCCATTATCCATACAAACAACGCGTGTTGCAAGCGGGATAACTTCATCTAAACGATGTTCACTTAAAATAATCGTAATTCCAAGTTCTTCATTAATCCGTTTTAATAATCCTAAAAACTCTTTTGCAGCGATTGGATCTAACTGCGCTGTCGGTTCATCTAATAATAGCAATTTCGGCTGCATAACTAATACCGCAGCTAAATTGACAAGCTGCTTCTGCCCACCAGATAATGTATGAACAGATTGATGCAATAAATCTTGAAATCCTAAAAAGCTAATAAGCTCTGCTATTCTTTTTTGAATAATATGTGATGGTAATCCTATATTTTCTAAAGAAAATGCTAATTCTTGAATCACTGTATCCATAACGATCTGGTTTTCTGGGTTTTGAAATACCATCCCAATTTCTTGGGCAGATAACAAATCAGCTACTTCCTCTATTAAAACACCCTCATAAAATATCTCTCCAGAACGCGTACCAATTGGAAGTAACTCCTTTTTAAAATGTTTTAATAACGTCGTCTTCCCAGATCCCGATCCTCCAGCAAGTGCAATAAACTCACCTTTTTGAACAGAAAGAGAAATATGCTGTAACGCGTATTCGTTTTCATCAGTATATACAAATGATAAATTGTTTATTTCTGCATGCGCCACCATATCCATTCTCTCCCTTCCATCATAATTGGTAAACTAATAAACAGTGTAAATAATACAAACATCATTCCATCGTATTGCTGGAATAAAATAGATTCGACTTTCGGATAAATAATCAATTTCCCTCCGCCATAATTACTACATACAATAGCAGCTATAAATAAAATGATTAAATAACTGAGCGTATACCAATCACGCCTCTCCATTCTATAGCGAATATACGTCGTACGCTTCGTTACACCAAATCCACGAGCTTGCATAGAATCTGCCGTTTGCAGTGCATCTTCTAATGAACAAATTAATAATACTTGCAGCAATTGCATACCATTTTTGACGCGTTCAATTATCGAACCTGAATCTACCTGCACACCTTTCGTTTTTTGGACGAGTGTGATTTTCTTTAATCGTCTTATAAACAAAGGAACAAATCTCACTGTAATCATCGTTAACAATGCAACTTTCGGTGAAATTCTTGAAAACAAATATAAAAATTTATGACTGGAAATAATATCATTGTATGACGCAAACGTAAACATAACTGCAACTAGTAATAACCCCATTACTATTCCAAACATAATCGCCTCAAGCTTAATACGGCTATCACCTAACCAAAATAACGTAGTTCGACCTCTATGCGTTAATAACGAATTAAATAAAATTACCATAAAAAAGAAAACAATTGTGCTCGGTAGCATCTTTCTTATCTTTTCGCTATTTCCTTGCATCACATTTAACATAATAATTAATACTATTGCTCCAATTAAAAAAAGAGGATGAAGACACATCGTACATAGTATCATCACCCCGATATAATAGAAAAAATTCACAAAAGGATGTAAAGAAGAAAAACTTATTTTCATAGCCCTTTACCGAATGCCTTTCTTATTGTAATACGTATACCCACTCAATTGTATCTCCTGGTTTTACCGTAACTACACCAGCACTATGGTTTGGAAAAGCACCGTTCACACGATATTTCCAACCACTAGTATCCGAAATATCTTTTTCATATAAATCATTAATACCTTTTACATAAATACTATCTCTAGATCCGCTTGCATCAACATCTAATCCTGTACGTTGCAATACTTTATACACTGTATCGCCTTCTTGTACATCCATCTTTTTCGCACCCATTATATATCCGTTATTTCCTTTTACCGAGATTGTTACTTGTTTTGCTTGTGGTTTAGGCGGTGGAACCGGATCTGGTTTTCGTTGTTCAGAATTTGGAACGGTCGGAGTCGGTATCGTTTTCTCCGCTTTATTCGGATCTTCTTTTTGCTCCTGCTTCGGTGTTTCTTTCGGCTGATTCACAACCTTTGCTTCTTCTTTTACTTCTGGTGCTTTCGGTTGTTGTTTCTCTTCTTGTGCTTGTTGCTGCTCTGGTTGCTTATTTACAGCCGGCTGTTCTTTCGGTTGTTCCTGTTGTTTCTCTGCTTTCTTTACCTCTGGTTGTGCCTGCGGCTTTTCCTCTTTCGGCTTCTCTTCTACTTTTTGTTCTTGTTTCTCTTTCTGTTCTTCTTGCTGCTTTTGCTCTGATTCAGCTTGCTTTTCTTCTGTTTTTTCTTCCGGCTTCACTTCATCTTTTTGTTCTTCTTGTTTCGCTACCTCTTCTTGCTTCGGTTCTACCTTCTTCTCAGGCTTTACAGCTGCCTCTTCACATCCGGCAAGTAGCCCGAGCGAAAGCAGTAAAGAAATGAACCATTTCACCTTACTCATCCTATCTCTCACCTTTCATACGAAAATTAGGAGCAAATAATTGCTCCTAATTTTTTGTTAAGCTGCTTTACGTCTCCATAATACATATGCAGAAGCAATACATAATACACCCATACCTACTTCTGTTGCTGCACCATGAGAAGATGCTCCTGTTTTTGGTAGACTGTTACCGTTTCCGATTTTTTTATTCTTAACCGGTTCGTTATCTACAACTACTTTTAGATTTTCATCTTTTGTTTCTTGTTGTACTTGTTTTTGTTCTTTCGGTTCTTCAGTAACTTCTTTTTCTACTACATTATTTTCTGGTTCAACGACCTTTTCTGGCTCTTCAATCGGTTTTGGCTTAATTACATTACCAGCGTCTACATTAGACCAATCATAAATAGATTTTCCCATTTCCTTAAATTGAAGTAATGCTAAAAGAGCCTGTTCTGTAGCCATTCCGTTACCATTTTGATCACTTGGTAACCATTTAAATTCACCATTTGAAAGTTGATATGATAATAGGTTTTGCATTGCCTTATGAAGACGGTTTTGATCTACATCTTTAACAAGCGATAATCCAATAATTGCTTGCGCAGTACTATTTGAATTTTCTTGTCCATCAGCTGAAAAACCACCATTTTTCAGCTGTTCGTTATATAAATACGCAACAGCTTTTTGTATAGCTGGTTTCACATCTGATCGCTCTTGATAAGGAGCTAATGCTGATAAAACCATACCTGTTACATCAACGCTACTAGCACTATCTTTACTACCTGAACTATTATAAGTCCATCCACCGTCTGTATGCTGATTATTTAATAGTGCTTCCACTAGAGCAACTCTGTTCCATTTTGATTCAACTGGAATCTCATACTTCTTCGTATCAAATGCAAGTAAAGCAAATGCATAACCTGTAACAGAATTCACTTTATCTGACTCATACAATTTTTGAACTAAATTATGTCCACCTACATTTTTAGGGTCTGCACTCATTGCATTCATCATAATAATTGTTCTAGCTAAATCTGTCGCTGAAAAACGATTAATGCGCTTTTCTACTTTTTCAGTTACTGACTTAACATAATTTAATTTTGCCTCAATTGGCACATTCTTTCCAGAACGAGAAAGCGCTACAGCTACCCAGTCACTTTCAATTCCATCTTGTAACATTTTTTCAGATGTTTTTGAGATTGCTTCCTCTAATTGCTTCGCTGGAATTTGAACATTCTCTTGCTTTGGTTTTTCTGGTTTTTTACTATCTTGGTCACCTTGGTTTTCCCCATCTAGCGTTTTACCGTCTTGGTCACCTTGGTTTTTCCCATCTGGCGTTTTACCATCTTGATCACCTTGGTTTTTCCCATCTGGCGTTTTATCATCTTGACCTTCTGATTTTGGTTCTTCTGGTTTGCCGCCGTCAGGTTCTTCTGTTTTACACGTTCCGAACTTATCTAACGTTTCTTTCAATGTTTCCTGGCTTATATTGCTCCAGTCTGAAACAAAACGAAAGACAACAACGTCTCCAGATTTTAATTTATAACTATCTGCTCCGACTTCTGCAGACTGATCATTTACATCATACAGCCAAGCACTTGTAGCCCCGGCCATTAAACCATCGATGCCTTTTACATATGTTCCAAACGACATCGTTTCAGATTCTACTTTGTCCCCCATGACCTTTTGCAGCAAACTTAAAGCTGTTTCCCCATCTTTAATTTGCTCTTCTTTCGGACATAACATAATGCCTTTTTGTGATTCCCCAATAATTGCAAGTTTTGCTGTATTTCCTTCAGCAAACGTAATATGTACTGTATTCGCAAAAGAAACAAATACAAGTGTCACTGCCATTAACGACGTAAGCAGCCATTTTTTCAACATTGCCATCCCAAAATTTCCTCCCTTACTACCATTTACACAAAAAAAGGCCCTTCAAGGGCGTGCGATTGACACTCTCTTTTTGTAAGTGTCGAACAAAAATGTACAACACCTCCTACCCGCATCATTCGCGGCTATATTTGTATAGGAAAAATAATTTTGTTTATGAACGTATCATTGTGATAACATTCACTTTTCTTGGCACAACTTACTCCCATTTAAGTTATCGTAAAACGATAAACCTATACATTCTGTAAATTTTAAATTTCTGTATTATTTTACTATTGACAAAGAATTTTGTCCATGCTTTATCGGATTTATTTTCTAAGAATAATAACTTATTAACTCTTAACGATGTAAACTCTTTTCACTAATAATGACGCCATCTTCATCCGCATAGACATATTCATTTGGATTCCATTCTACTTGTCCAAAGTGCAATGAAATATTTCGTTCTCCTTTTCCTTCTTTCACACTTCTATTTGGCATCGTTCCTAACGCTAAAATACCAATATTAATATTCTTTAGTTCACTAGAATCACGAACATACCCATTCACAATAATTCCTGCTAGCTTTCTTTCTTCCGCAATAGCTGCCAAATTATCACCGAGTAACGCACAATTCGTAGACGCTCCGCCATCAATAACTAATACTGTTCCTTCTGGTAATGTTTGCAATCCTTCCTTCACTAGTACATTATCATCTTTCACTTTTACAGTTGCAATTTTCCCGTGGAATTGTTCTTTCTTCCCAAAAGACCGAAAAGACTGGCGACATATTTGTAATTCCTTTTCAAATTCATCACATAGATCAGTAGTTTTCCACATCTTGTTCCCTCTTTTCCTTTTTCTTTCTACATAACATATTCTTGGCTTATTATCGTTTCCCTGTCTAATATTGCAATAATTTGTATGTACGGGAAAGGATACAAAAACTATTGCCTTAAGAAGCTACCTTTATTATAATCTATTTCACAGATTAAATTCAGAATATTAAAAATTAACCAAGTAAAGAAGGAGGGATTTTATGCAAATACAAACTGAGGCAAAAAAACAACCTAGTAAACCAAAGTTTAAAATGCCTGATGCGTACGTACTACTATTTTTTATTGCCTTACTTTGCGCCATTGCTACGTACTTCGTTCCTGCTGGAGAATTTAAAAGGGTTACAAACGGGACCGTTACAACGACAATACCAGGTAGCTACCATTCTGTTCCGCAATCACCCGTAGGATTTGTTTCTTTTTTTACCGCTATTGAAAAAGGAATGACACTTGCTGCTCCTATTATCTTTCTAATTTTATTTACAGGTGGAGCCATTGCAATTCTTGAAAAAACAGGTGCTCTTGACGGTTTAATCTATCATGTTATTAACAAATTTCGTAATCAGCAATTACTTTTCATTTGTATAGTTGCTGCGCTTTTTTCTATTCTTGGAACGACTGGTATTATCGTTAACTCAGTTATCGGTTTTATCCCCATCGGCATCATCGTTGCACGCACGTTAAAATGGGACGCTATCGTCGGTGTAGCAATTATTTATTTAGGTACTTATGCTGGTTTTAATGCTACTATTTTATCTCCCTCACCTTTAGGCATTTCACAAAAGATCGCAGAACTTCCGATGTTTTCGGGAATTGGTTTACGCACAGCAATTTATATATCTTTTTTACTTGCTACCATTCTATATATAAATTGGTATGTAAAGCGCTTGAAAAAATCGAATAAAGGAAGCATCCTTGGCGACAACTGGTTTCCAAGTAACGCTCTTTCAAGCGAAAAAGAAGCAGAGAAAAAGGAAGTTCCTTGGACGATACGTCATAAATTAATTTTACTCGTTTCAGCTTTATCATTAATTGCATTTTTAATAGGCGCTTTTCGTCTACATTGGACGGACGCAGAAATGACCGCTACTTTTATTTTCATAGCAATTACAGCCGGAATAATAGGTGGCATGAAAGCAAACGATATCGCTTCTACTTTTCTAACTGGCTGCCAAAACCTTATCTACGGTGCTTTAATTGTCGGAATGGCTCGCTGTATTTCAGTCATTTTAGAACAAGGAAAATTGCTTGATACAATTGTTAACCAACTCGCACAAGCTCTCGAAGGACAAAACCCTGTATTTGGTGTTATCGGCATGTATGTGAGTAGTGCCGCATTACATTTCCTCATTTCATCCGGGACAGGAGAATCGGTTATTTTTATTCCGATATTAGCTCCATTAGCTGATTTTATGCACATTACACGCCAAGTTACAGTACAAGCTGTTATGCTCGGAGAAGGTGTAGTAAACTGCTTAAATCCAACTTCCGGTGTTTTAATGGGCGTTCTCGCAGCAAGCGGGATTTCTTATGGAAAATGGATTCGTTTCATGGCTCCACTTGCACTCATTTGGTTTATCATTGGACTTGTTTTTCTTATTGTTGGGGTGAATATTGAGTGGGGACCTTACTAAATACTTAACTAGATAAATAAGTACTATCGTTCCATATAAATATCTATTCTATTTCCCTCACTAGTCCTATAAAAATCATTTATTCTAGTAAAAATATAAGAAGGGATTGATCATAATGATCAATCCCTTTTATCAAAATATAATACCTTTAAAAATCTTAGTTCCAGATTTTATTTACCCATTCTGGATGATCAATAAAAGGATTGCGGTTATGTTGATATTTTGTAAAAATCACTTCATTACGCTTTCGCTCTAAATCATCGACCGGGTCTTGTTCATTCCATTTTAATAAGACAGATAGTTTCCCCATGTATGGATCTTTATTGTTATTCACTTTTTCATTTAGTTCTAAATCTATTTCGCCGTTGTCTCCCTCGTAACGAACAGCCATATAAAACAGCATTCTAGCAATATCTCCCTTTACACTATCACGAGGTTCCCAAGAATCACTATCATATTTACATTCTGTCGCTTCAGAATGATTCACACCACCATTATCAAAATCTAGATTTCCACGTGAACTATTTACAGATATATCCGTCGCTCTTAAATGATGTAGATCTGTTCCAGGTCCTGCAGTCGTTCCAAAGTCACCGTGAGATTTTGCCCAAACATGCTCTCGGTTCCAGTTATTTACTCCTGATCCATTCGTAAGTTTCCCTTGCGAACGACCAGTATATAAGAGTATCACATTATTTTTATTATTTGGATCTTCATCAGTATCTCTTATTGCTTCCCAAACCGCACTGTATGATAGCTTTGTATGATTATCAATAATATTATGCAGTTCCTTCTTTAATTCTAACCCCGTTTTTCCTATTGCGTTATTATAATATGTATCATCATAATTTTTCACAATAATCTCTTGTGCTGATGCAGAAGCTACTTCACCGTGTATAGTATCTGTGAATGATAGAGATGCAGAACCTAAAATAAAAAATGAAGACAGTGTAACCATAGCAATCTTTGTATTTCGAAACTTCATATACCCATTCCCCTCGTATATTAATATTTAAGCCCTATCTCAGGCTTAGTTTTACTCTCTAATAAGAGTCCAGTAATAAAGAAAATACTTGGACGTCTCAAGATATTTCTAGATA
>NZ_JAKUFX010000077.1:0-28641 GCF_022663635.1 Bacillus cereus group sp. BfR-BA-01356
AATCGAGAGATTCATAAGAAAACGTCATCCTTTCTAGTCTAGCTTTTTTAGAAAGAATAACGTTTTTTTACACTTGGGGGTAGTGAAGATTTTTAAGTTGATGGGCATGTGAGGTTTTCTACATGTAGAAAACCTCATCTTTTTACTTATATTGTTTTGCAACTATGAGTTCGACAATAGGATAAATAAAGAATGAAGAGCAAATTGCGATGAACAGAGGGAGGTTTTTTACTCCATCTAAATTAGCCCCCATAGAAAATCCTTCGGAGAAGATTAATAAAAGGAACATTACAACTACAAGCACAAAATACGCAATTTTAAAGCTTTTATATGTAATTTGTTGTCCCATCTCATCTTGACTTTCTTCTGACACACCGTGGGGATCTCCCCAAGTAATGTGATTAATTAAATTACTAAGTATTAACGAAATAGCAAAAATCGTACCACCTAAAATAGAACCTTCAGTTATGTATTTATATGTGCCATGTACTAGTATTGCAATTAATGCTAAAACAATGATTATAAAAATAGTTTTTTTAGTATTCAATAAATAATTGCCCCCTCGATTGTAAAAAACTTTTTACAAATATAAGTATAAAATTGGAAAAGCATCATGTCAAATACTTTTTACACGAAATATGTAAGTATGCAATATTTTGGTTTTATGATAAACAAAAAATTACAATACATTTGAATGTAAAAGAATGGGCTCGCATATATTTGGAAGGGATGTCAGATTAATTTAGGGGGTAGTTATGTCTATACTTTTAAAAGCTGGTGCAGATGCAGGAAACAACGGTTTGAAGTTAATGGTGAAAGGGCAAGACCCTATTTTTATTCCGAGTATTTATTCTTTATATATAGGTGAGCCTACAGGACTCTTAGATGAGGTAGATGTTTCATTATCTGAATTAGAAAACCACATTGATGTGACTATAAGTTCGCCATCGTTAATGCTAAATAATGTACGATACATCGTTGGAGAAAAAGTTATTCAAGATCAATTAAAAGGTACTGAGGTAGAGAAGAAATCGAATAAGTCAACGGATGAGTTAATGGTTATTACAATACTATCAGGTTTGGCGGTAAGCGCTATGCGTCAAAGTCCAACTTCTAGCCATATTAATATTCGTTATGATTTATCTGTCGCTCTTCCTATGCAGCTTATTACACAAGAAATAGCTGCTGAAAATGCAAAACGTTATATGGGAAATCATAAGGTTATTTTCCATTATCCGAACGGACGCGATGTGACAATTAATGTTTCAATTGAGTATTGTAAATGCCTGCCTGAGGGCGCTTCTGGTACGTGGGGCATTGTATACGATGAAGAAGGAAATGTTGTGAAACATAAAATAGAATGTGAGCAAAATCAAGTTTCTGAAATTGATTTTGTAGATAAAACTCTACTCTCTTTTGATATTGGTGCAGGGACGACAGAAGAAGTCGTTTCATTAGGGGTGAATTTCCGTCCGCAACTAAGTAAAGGTTTATCTTATGGTGTAAAAGAGACGTTACTACAAATCATTACGAGATGGAACCGGAAGTATCCAACTAAAACGATTGATAGTATTACAGAATTCAATCAAATTTATTTAAATGATAAGCATCCGAGAAATACCTTATTAGTTGAGGAATCACAGCCAGCGCTATTAGGTTTAGCAGCACGTGTCGCAACAGATATTATAAATAAAATTGATGATATGAAAGACGATCCATACGTGTTTATTTATGGCGGGGGTGCAGTAATTATTAAAAACAGTTTAAAAATGATTTTAAAGCAAAAAGGACGACTCAAAAATGTAATCTTTGTAGATAATCCGTTATTTACAAATGCACGAGGATTATTAGTCTATACTTGTTCGCCAAAATATAGAGAGCATAAGCAAAAAGAGTTAGGATTTACAAACTTAACGATAAGTTAGTTGGTGGAAGTATGCGATCTAGGCGATATAAACGTGGTGATCGAGTAAAAATCAATATTCATAAATCGGTATCACCTGAAATGCTTGCGTGGCTGAATAAACAATCAAATCCAACTAATTTCTTCTTTTTTGCTGCGCAGCAACTATTTAAACAAGTTGGAGATATTGACGTTTCAAAAGCTTTACCAAGCAGCCATGTTTTCTCATTATATGTGGAGCCTTCATCCTTATTAAAAGTCGAAGTAAACCCTTTTAAAAACATGACACTAGACACAAATACATCCACCGAAAATGCAAAAAAAAAATTATGGGAATCTGTTGATCAATTAGATTGTCCATTTTTTTAAACATAGAAAAATATACAAAGTCCCCATCACTATACATACGAATACAGTGATGGGTTTTTGTTTGTAACTAGAAGGGGGCACAATTTGTGCCCCCTTCCATTAGTTATTTATCTAAATTTTAGATGTATGTTTAGAAACAGCGTTAATTATGCTTTCCCAGTCATCTGGATGGTTTTCATGGCCTGCCCCTTTAAGGGTTAATAGTACTGAGTTTGGAATTTCATCAATTAGTGCGAGGCCATGTTCAAATGGTAGTGCTGTATCGTCTGTTCCGTGAATAACTAATGTAGGTGCTTGTATGGATTGAAGTACACCTTCATATGCATCATCACCTTGAAGTAAAGCGTGATTAAACATACTTAATAAATTGTTTGCGCGTTCTATTTCTTGTTTTACTTGTTTATAAACTCTATTTTCATCAAATATTCGTTCTGATCCACATAATAGACGAGATCCTGAAACTAAATACTCTGCCACATCATTTTTATTTGCCCAATCTATACTTGTGCTATTTACATGATGTGTTAAAATCCTTTCATCCATTGGAGGTAAATCGCGAGTATTGTCATCAGATCCTATTACACTAGTCGCTAGTAAAGTCAGCGTCAAAATTCTTTCGGGATGTTTTACAGCAGCAATTTGAGCAATCATACCACCTAATGACATACCAAATAGGTGAGCTTTATTAATATGATAAGCATCTAGTACTCCAATTGCATCTTCAGCCATATCTGTTACTGTATAATTGGAAGTTCTAGGTTCATAGGCAACAGAGCGTCCAACATCACGGTTATCAAAGCGAATAACAAACTTCCCCGTACTAGCCAACAGCTCACAAAACTCTTCGTCCCAATAAACCATGGAACATGTAGCGCCCATAATTAATAAAATAGCAGGGTTCTTAGGGTTCCCAAAGCTTTCTGTACATATATCAATTCCGTTTATTTTAAATATCTTTTCACTCATATAGTTAGCCTCATTTCTTTTGAATTTAATTAATAAAACAGTTTTGGATGATTCTAAGATGTGTGTAAGATTCGTATTGGAATTTATCCCGCTATTTGCTGGGCAGTAAGAGTCCCATTTCAAAATTCCGGGAAAGTAAAGAAGTTGGGAGGGGACCAACTGCCCGGAAAAGCCCGATTGGCGAGGGTTGATTAAAGTTTCACTTTATAATGCTTCTTGCATAATTACCCCCAAAAATAATTATATGTTAATTCAAGGCAAAAAATTTTGAGAAATAATTGCATGTTATTAAAATAAACAGCAAGGAGGAGAGGAAATGAAAGCAATTGTTATTGATCAATATGGTAGTGTTGAAGAATTAAAAGAAAGACAAGTTTTAAAATCGGTTGTTAAGAATAACGAAAAAGCTCAACAATAAATAGTATCCCATACTATACATTTTCGGGTATTATTTATTGTTGGCTAATGTGATATTGCTTCTAACAAATACTTTTTCGTATTGTATCATGTAATTTCTCTAATCCAATTTCCATATCTTTCTCGTTTAACATTGAATAGCTAATTCTTAATTGGTTATCATTTGTTTCGTAGTTTAATAGACAAGCTGTTCCTGGTAAAAAAGAGACATCTACTTCATTTGCTTTTTGTAATAAGGTAAAGGGATCTATCGAATCAGGTAGTGTCACCCATAAATTAAAACCTCCATTTGGTATTTCAAAGTGTAGTTCTTTTAATGGCGATAATATATCAATTGTTAAATCACGTCTCATTTGTAAAGCTGTACGTAATTTTTCTAAATGGTTTTTCATACGTTCTGCACGTAAAAACGGTAGAAGTGCCTTTTGTGTTAATAAAGGACTACCGATATCCATTGAACCTTTTACTGCATATAGCCATTCAAAAATAGGACCATCGGCAATAAGTGCTGCAATACGCAGTCCTGGTGCTAACGTTTTACTAAATCCTTTTATATATATTACGTGGCCATCCTTATCAAAACTTTTGATTGGGGGCGGGATTATAGCATCCTCAAAATATATTTCTCCGAAAGAATCATCTTCAATAATAAAAAATTGATATAGCTCCGATAGTTCTATAAGTTCCATTCTTCGTTCTTTACTCATTACTGTACCTGTCGGATTCTGGAAGGTGGGATTCGTATACAATAAAACGGGATTTTTACTTTGACAAATATCATCAATTAAGTCGGAGCGAACTCCATGATTATCAAGAGAAACGGGAATGATTTGAACACCTTTATTGATGAAAATATCAAGCGCAGCACTGTAACATGGACTTTCTACCAATACAGTATCTCCAGGTTTTAATAATGTTTGAGCAATTAAATCAATTCCTTGTTGTGCGCCGCTTGTAATTAATAATTGAGATGGGTCTGTCACTAATTTCTGGTGTTCATGTAAGTAATTTGCTATTTCAACTCGCAATTCATAATCGCCTTGAACTGGCCCATAAGTTGCTAACAACATCGGATTTTTATCCAGCAATTTATGCATTTCATCTGCCAAAAATGGATTTGGTAACAGACGAGGATACAGAATTGCTTGTGAAAAATTATAATATTTACGGTGCTTATTCATTGCATATTGAGAACGCATAACATTAATCGTTTTCGTTTGTTGCCATTTATACGGAATTGGTTTGAAATCTTTCTTTACCCGTTTATATATGTAAGCACCTTTTCCTTGTTCGATGCGTATATACCCTTTCGTTTCTAACTGTTTATACGCTTTACGAACTGTTAATACATTGATTTGTAAATCTGTGGCCATACAACGTAAAGAAGGAAGAGATTCACCATGTGAAAGCATACCACTTTGTATTCTGTCAACAATTTGCATATATATTTGCTTGTAATACGGTATGTTTGTTTCTTTACGCAATACAATTTTCATAGGTTCACCTATTTTTCTTTTTAACTTAATTAAAGCGAAAAATATATAGGGAATCAACTACAACTTGAAGTAACTGTTATATGTACCGATACACTGTTATACACCATAGCCTCTATACTCATTCTAAGAGTAAAAAGGAGGAAGCAAAATGGTCATTTTTAATTACATTTTAGTATGTATTATTTTCGGGACAACATTTTTAACGATAAAAATTGGAATTGAAGCAGGGGCGCCACCGTTGTTTTCAGCAGGAATTCGCTTCTTTTTAGCGGGCATAATCCTTATGATTATTTTTAAATTAAAGCGAAAAGAAATTATGCCACATATATTTTCAAAACGCATTATGTATGCTGGATTTTGTTTAACATTTATGACATTCGCAAGTTTATATTGGTCAGAACAATATATTTCTTCGGGATTAGCTGCTGTTCTTTCTGCTACGGGACCAATGATGATTTTATTAATACAAGCAAAGAGGAATAGGGAGAAATTACAAAAGGAACAACTCGTTGCTTTAGTTATTGCACTAATAGGCGTTATATTTGTTTCTTTACCAGGAATGCATCAACAAGTAAGTTTCATATGGAGTATTGCTTGTATTGTTTTAGTTATAGGGGAGTTATTTTACGGAATAGGCTCTATTCGTTCGAAAGAAATACTGTCAGATTTATCAAATGTATCACCATTTCTTATTAACGGTATTCAAATGTTTTATGGAGGGATTTTACTACTAATCGCATCTATTATTGTAGAACAACCAAATGTAACCGTATTAACTTCATGGAGTGTGCAATGGCCTATTTTATATCTCATATTTATCGGATCGATTGGTGGACACGGATTATATTACTGGCTCTTATCAAAAACAAATCCAGTATTTCCATCGACGTGGTTATATGTATCACCATTAATTGCAATAATTGTGGGATATATCATTTTAGGAGAACCTTTAAATCCTACAATGGGAATGGGGGCTTGTCTTATATTGATTGGTGTATTTTTGGCCAATCGTTCAACACTACGGACTTATTTCAAAAAAGGGCGGTTATTAGAGAAGGAGATGTAGTTTAATAAAGCAATAGCCCTGTATATTACAGGACTGATAAAATCAAAAACACAGTTGGAAAAATAACCAACTGTGTTTTTGATAATTAATTCACTTTTTTAATAAAGCCTTTATAATGACGTTTTACAAGCTGGCTTTCTAACGTCTTCATAGTTTCTAGTGCTACACCGACAATGATAAGTAAGCTTGTACCACCAATTTGAGCAGAAGGTGGTAACGTAGCAATTTTCGTGAATACGAGCGGTAATATAGAAATAGCACCTAAGAAAATTGCACCGATAAATGTTAGACGGTATAGAATTTTAGTTACATATTGTTCAGTTGCTTTACCAGGACGAATACCAGGAACATATCCATTTTGCTTTTTCAAATTCTCAGCCATTTGTTCAGGATTTACTTGAATAAATGCGTAGAAGTATGTGAAAGCAACGATAAGACCGACATAAAGTGTCATTCCAATTGGATGTGCGAAATCAAGATTTGCAACTAACCATTTTGATACGCTTGAATCAGGGAAGAGCTGCGCAATTGTACGCGGCGTCATTAAAAATGCAGAAGCAAAGATAACTGGTATAACACCAGCACTATTTACTTTAAGCGGTAAATGAGTGTTTTTTGCTCCTTGATATTGATTGTTTCCTGAAACAGCTTTTGCATATTGGATCGGTATTTTACGTACAGCTTGTTGAATGTAAATAACACCAACAACTATCGCTAAAATTACGAGTCCAATTAAAACAATTTTTATTATGTGCATAAATAGCTGATCGCCAGCATTTTGGAATTGTTGTAAATAAATTTGATTTGCAACATTTGGAATCGCAGCAACAAGACCTGCGAAGATAATCATCGAAATACCATTACCAACTCCGTTAGCGGTAATTTGTTCGCCTAACCAAAGTAAAAATGCAGTACCTGCAGTTAAAACTGTCGCAATAAATAAGTATGTAGTCCAGCTTTGATCTGTTATTAATTGTCCACCTGCTATATTATTAAAGCCATAAGACATTCCGATGGCCTGTATGAATGCGAGAATGATTGTAAAGTATCGAGTGAATTGAGCTGATTTCTTACGGCCCATTTCTCCTTGCTTTGCCCATTCCGAAAATTTAGGTATAACATCCATTTGTAGTAACTGTACTATGATGGAAGCTGTAATATATGGTGTAATACCTACAGCAAAGATTGAGAAGTGTTGTAATGCTCCTCCGCCAAATACGTTTAACATACCTAGAACGTTAGCTTGATCTTGTACTTTTAATACCTCTGCGTTAGTATGAGGAACTGGAATAAACGTGCCAATTCGAAAAACGATTAACATCGCTAGTGTAAAAAGGATTTTCCTTCTTATCTCAGCTACTCTCATGAAATTTGAAATCGTACGAAACATTATGTCGCCTCCTATATTTTTATCAGTAAAAAACTGATTATTATACCCTATGAAGTAACCACAAACCTCCTTCCGCACTAAATTCATTTGACAAATGGATTTTCATACACTTTGTAGTTTTCACGGATATAAAAATATAAGGTGTTATATAAGCGACCTATACACTTCACGTAATCATTCAATACCCATAATATATCGAATAAATTAACAAATGTACATACATACGCATTAAAAATGAATAAATAGGGTCATTTTTTACATTTATTTAATGATAAATTGATAGGACATTATACTGGTAAATGCGCTTCGTATATTCCTTTAATCAATTAAAATCCTCCACCTTTTAAAAAGAATGTAAAATCAAATAAAAGTATGAAAGTACATACTACTTTAGTAGTAATAGTAATCAATTATATTTCAATTCAAATTCATCTCCCGCTGATTAAAGTTTCACTTTATATGATTAGAGAATTCTTTTTATTTAAGAAGGAATAAATGTTAAAGAAAGCTAATTAAACAGTGTACATATTTATAGGGGAGAAGATATAAATGAAAGTTGTTATAAAAAAATTACCACCATTAGAAGTAGCGTATATAAGACGAACTGGTAGCTACTTTGAACCGCAAGATCACTGGAGAAAGTTACTGAATTGGTCAATTGAAAATAAACTGTATCCACCAGAGCAATCATTTATCGGAATATCATTGGATAATCCTGAACTTGTTGCAAGTCATAAGTGCCGGCATGATGCATGTATTACGATTCCTGAAAACTTTGATAAAGAAAAGTATCATACTGTGCAATTTAAAAGATTAGATGGAGGTACATATGGTCTATGCCAGTTCTATGATGAACCTCATAAATTAAGTGAAGCGTATCAATACATGTATGCAGAGTGGCTACCAAATAGTGAGTATGATGCAGATTATGATAGAGATAATTTAGAGTTTTGCTTAAATAATGTTGCTGAAGATCTAGAAGGAAAGTTAAAGGTTGATTTATTTGTGCCAATTAAAAATATATAAAAAACAAATAACTTCATTTGTGGTTTTAAAATGAAATTGGACTAGTAGTGAAAGAAAATCTTTTTTCGAAGATAATATTTCTAGCGTAGAAATTTAAGTATGTAGGCTGCAATGAAAGGAGAATCCGCATGGATAAAATTGTAAATGACAAGTTTTATGAAACGAGAAATCAATTAGTTGAGGAAATTACTTTGTTGAGTAATGCTCAATTTAATAGGAAACCAGATAAGGATAAATGGAGTATTGCACAAGTTTGTCATCATTTAGTTTTATTAGATGAGAGAGTGATAACAGTTATTTCGTCAGGATTAAAAAAGTTAGATAGTACCCAAAATGAGCGTAAAGAAATTCACACTATTTTATTAGATAGAACGAAAAAGTTTATAGCTCCAGAAATGATTGAACCAAGTATAGAACCATTTGAAGTGCAGCAAATGCTCAATATGCTAAACGAATCAAGAAAAGAATTGATGCGTTTCCTGAGTACAATAGAAGATGAGTCTGTATTAGCGAAAAAATCAGTGATGCATCCAGCTCTTGGAGAATTGCCCCTTGATCAGTGGATAGAACTGATCTATTTGCATGAACAGCGTCATATGTTACAAATCAAAGAGATAAAATTGCTTTGTGAAATTGAAAAGTAAAAATTATTCCCTATTTATTATCGATACGTATTATAAACAGGGAAAACGGTTGATTCTTATTGATTCAGAAGAAACCAAAAATAGAATGAAATTAGTTGAAAGTAACCAATAAGCTGAAGAAAATATGAAACTATCCGATTTTCTGTATAAGTGTAACCCCCGTCTTAAATGAAGAGCGGGGTTATTTTTTTGAAAGTGTTTTTATTTAGAAGGAGATAAATCAGTAACTGTATATGCCCGTTTTAATAAATTGAAATGATGATTTTTATGATGATAAATGATATGTCCTTATTTTGAAAGTACACTTCACACTCTTAAGAAAGGGGTATTCTGTCAGGAAATGATAAGATACAATTCTGTTAGAGGATGTATGCAATTTATTCTCTTTATTTTTGCAACAGAACTACCTTCAAAATTATCTTTTGTAGTTGAAGTTTCCTGAATAATAAGTTACATTTTTAAAGTTCAAGCAACTTTATGAAATTACAAAAAGGGGAGAAATATTATTATTATGCAAAAAATGAAATGGAAGAACTTTGTATGTTACTTTGTAATTCTATTACTGCTTGGAACAGCAGTAATAGTCAAACCACCTATCTCTAAGGCTGAGGAATCTGAAGTTAATATCACATTGTTAGGTACTGCAGATATTCATGGTAGATTTATGCCTTGGGATTATGCGCTTGATGGAGCAAATATGAGTGGAAGTTTGACACAGCTTTATACGGTTATAAAGAAGGTCCGTCAAGAAAATCCAAATACCATATTAGTAGATGCCGGGGATACAATTCAAGGAAACTCAGTAGAATTATTCAACGATAAGCCACAATCGCCAATGATGGTAGCGATGAATACAATGGGATATGACGCCTGGGCATTTGGAAATCATGAATTCAACTTTGGATTAGATACATTGAAAAAAGTTAGTGAGCAATATAAGGGGAAAACGTTAGCAGGAAATATTTATAAGGAAAATGGAGAGCGCTTTCTTCCTGCATATACAATTGTAGAAAAAGGTGGAATTAAAGTTGGGATTATTGGTATGAATACACCAATGATTAGTGATTTTGAAAAAGGGACAGATCACTTAAATGGTTTAGTGGTGAAAAATCCGGTAGAAGAGACGAAAAAGGCAATTAAGGAATTAGAAGGTAAAGTAGATGTAATGGTAGGAGTTATGCATATGGGATTAGAAAATGAGAATGGTATCCCTGGTACTGGTGTTCAAGATATTGCAAATGCTTGTCCGGAACTAAGCGCTATTTTTGCGGCTCACATGCATAAACTTGTAAAAAAAGAAGTTGTAAATGGCGTAATTATTACAGAACCAGATAAATATGGAACACATATTTCACGTATTGACCTTACTTTTACAAAGCAAGATGGGAAGTTGGCTTTAAAAAATAAAACTGCTACCGCTATACCTGTAAAAAATGCTGATGGAACAACGATATTATCTGATCCTACACTTGAAGAAACATTAACACCTTTTCACGAATATGCGAGAGGAGATGCAAATGTTGTAGTGGCTCAATTAAAGGGTAGAAATCTTGTTCCTGAAAATGAAATAAAGGGTATTCCAAGTGTTCAGATTCAAGAAACACCTTTATCAGATTTCTTTCATGAAGTCATGCTCTACTACAGTAAAGCAGATGTAGTAGCCCATCAAATTGATAATGATTATGCCCGTTTAGATATAGGTCCTATTAAGAAAAAAGATATTGCGTACAATTACCAATATGCCTTGGGAGAAATTACAGTATATAAGATTTCTGGAAAAGATTTAAAAGACTATATGGAATGGGCAGCAGGATATTTTAACTCATCTCGTGCCGGAGATGTAACCGTTAGCTTTGATAAAACCCGCCGTGCCTCTAAATACAGTACGAACGATTTCTTTGGAGGCGTAAAATACGAAATTGACTTAACAAAACCATATGGAAGTAGAATTACAAATTTACGCTCTATTCGTACAAACAAACCAATCAAAATGAGCGATGCTATGACGCTGGGAATGAATGCATATAGAATGGAGGCTCTTCAGGCAAAAGGAGGAGCTTTAGAGGGGCGTAAGTTTGAACAAATTTGGTCATCTAAACAAGAGAATGCATTTGGAGAAACAGGTGGGACCATTCGTAACCTTGCTATTACATATTTAAAAGAGGTAAAGAACGGTGTATACACGCCAAAAGTTATGCGTAATTGGAAAATTACTGGTGTAGATTTACATTCTTCAGAGCATAAGGCGGTAGTTGATCTTGTGAATAAAGGGATTTTAGAAATTCCAAAAACAGAAGACGGAAAATACACAAATATAGCATCTATAAATACGAAAGACTCAATTTCAAAAGAAGAGATTATATTACTCTCACAAAAAGCAAATATTAATCCAAATCAGTTTAATCATGTAAAGACAAAAGGTGAATTTTACAAAAAACTTAGTAGGATTACTAAAAAAATATAAATTATAAAATTTCTTATAGTAATTGTTATTTTAATAGCATGAAACCCACTCTTAAAATAGTTAAGAGTGGGTTTTTATGTTGTTATTTAGATATAAGTATACTTTTATTAGAATGAATATAGATAATTAATAACTAACCAATTGGATGAGCGTCTTAGGGAGCTCTTTTTTATTGAAATTAATGCATTTATATGAGTTGTTCTTTAATTGTAGCATCATCCTTAATTTATGTAATTTTGCATAATGTTACATAAATTGTGTATTTTCTCTTTTTTTAGACATTAATAGACAGTATACTTTGTACAAGCTTTCTATTTCAAAAATTATACGAGGTGAAATAATGAAAAACAAAAAGACATTAACTAAGGTAGCATTAACAACAGGATTAGCTTTAACAGCTGTGGCACCATATGGGGTAGGTCATGCAGAGGAAACAGATCAACTACAAGTTCAAATTCAGGAGGAATCGTTCCGTTCGGGTGAACTTACACAGCCGTCACAAAAGGCACCAGAAAATGTAGTAAAGGATGCACTTAAGGAGAAAACAGAACAAGCTCTGTCCCAAAAACAAGTCAATGGAGAAGCAGGAGTAGATTATAAAGTCCTTCAAAAACGTGGTTCGTATGATGGAACTACACTTGTGCGTATGCAGCAAACATACGAAGGAAAAGAAGTATATGGACATCAATTAACTGCACACGTAGATAATAAGGGTGTTATTAAAAGTGTTTCAGGCGATAGCGCGCAAAATTTAAAACAAGAAGAATTGAAAAAAACTATTAATCTATCAAAAGATGAAGCAAAACAATATATTTATACGAAATACGGGAACGATATCAAGTTTATTTCTGAGCCAGAAGTTAAAGAGGTTATTTTTGTTGATGAAAATAATGGACAAGCTAGCAATGCATACCAAGTTACCTTCGAAGCTGCAACACCAAACTATGTTTCTGGTACTTATTTAGTAAATGCACAAAATGGTGATATGTTAAAAAATATGGTAAAAGAATCTAACTTAAAAGCAAGTGAAAAACTAGTTGGAGCCTTAAAGAAAAGTAAACAAAGCAGCCTTACATCATTAACGGGAACAGGAAAAGATGATTTAGGTATTAATCGTTCATTTGGTATCTCTAAACAAAGTAATGGCAAATATGCTCTTGCTGATTATACAAGAGGGCAAGGCATTGAAACATATGATGTGAATTACAGAGATATTACTAAAGAAGAAAGCTATTATCCTGGTACATTAGCGACAAGTACTTCGGCAACATTTAACGATCCAAAAGCAGTAAGTGCTCATTACTTAGCAACAAAAGTATTTGATTTTTATAAAGATAAATACAAGCGTAATAGCTTTGATAATAAGGGACAAAAGGTAGTTTCAGTTGTACACGCTTGGGATTCTGAAGAGACGAATGATCCGAAAAATTGGCAGAATGCATTAAGTGCTAATAATGGAAGTATGCTTGTATATGGCGATCCTAGTGTTAAAGCATATGACGTAGCTGGACATGAATTTACACATGCTGTTACTTCTAGCGAATCTAATCTTGAATATTACGGGGAATCCGGTGCGATTAATGAGGCGCTATCTGATATTATGGGAACATCTATTGAGAAATACGTAAATAATGGAAACTTTAACTGGACAATGGGAGAACAAACGGGATCTGTTTTCCGTGATATGGAAAACCCAGCTTCTGTGCCATCTTCACTTGGAGTGCCTTATCCAGATGATTACAGTGAATTTAACGATTTTAATGGATGGGATCAAGGCGGTGTTCATTTTAATTCAAGTATTATTAATAAAGTTGCGTATCTGATTGCAAAAGGCGGAACTCATAACGGAGTAACTGTTAAAGGAATTGGTGAAGATAAAATGTTTGATATTTTCTATTATGCAAATACAGATGAGTTAAACATGACTTCTAATTTCAAAGAATTGAGATCAGCATGTATTCGAGTGGCAACTAATAAATATGGTGCGAATACAGCTGAAGTTCAAGCAGTTCAAAAAGCATTTGATGCAGCAAAAATTAAGTAATTTAGAAATATAGTTATCATTCATATATTAATACATTATGAAAAACAGCTAATGTCATTTTAAGGATATTAGCTGTTTTTTACGTAGCAATGTATTATTGAAAATAAACTGACTAAGCAATAATGAGGCACTTTACCTGTAAGAAGTTGTGACAAATAAATAAGGTTTAAAATATATAAAAACAGAAAATTAATAATATATTGACCTCTTGATAGAAAGTCTATAAAATGAAAGCGATAACAAACGATTGCTTTAAAATTATTTCCCTGATCTTTTAGCATTTACAAACATATGAAGGCATAAACAAATCTATTTTTTTAAGTACTAATGCAAACGTTTTCGTATTAAAAGGTCATTGAAATACATACGTGAAAATAGCCAATATGGAGGTGAAGTAAAAGAGATTTCTAGATTAATTTAAGCAGTGTTATGTAGTGAAAGCATAATAAATCGTTAGTAATATTTGAAGAAAGGGTGTATGTGGTGCAAATTATAAAAAGATTAATTAACAAAACAGTTTTATTACTTACTTTAATCGTTATGTTATAATCTGTTTTCTCCTTTCAGAGTGTGAAGGCAGTTTCAAATTCGAAAACAACTGAAATTATCATTCATTACAAAGAAAAGCTTGGAAATACAAAAGACTGGAATCTTTGGTTATGGGGAGAAAATGCAAATGGTACATCTTATGAATTTACTGGTGAAGATGAATTTGGAAAATACGCTAAGATAAAAATAGACGGTGACTATAATCGTGTAGGATTTATAGTTCGAACAAATGAATGGGAAAAAGATGGTGGGGATCGTTGGATTGAAAATATAAAGGACGGTCGTGCTGAAGTATGGATTCTTTCGGGTGATGAAAAAGTATATAATTCTAAGCCATCATCGGATCTCTCAATTCAAAAAGCAACTATTGATAGTTTCCATGAAATTACTGTAACGACTAATGTCCCGTTTCATATTAAGGAAAAGAAAATTGAAATTGAAGGCATTAAAATTAAGAATATTACTCCTTATGATATAAACAGTGGAGATATTACTAATAAGGTCAAAATAATTACGGAACAGAAAATTGATTTAAAACAAACATACAAAGTTAAAATAGAAAACTTAGCTGATACGAATACTGAAATTGGTAAAGTCATTCGTAGCGAAGAATTTGATAATTTATTTTATTATGGTGGTAACGATTTAGGAAATACATATACTCCGCAACATACAAAGTTTCGTTTATGGGCTCCTACTGCAAGCGAAGCGAAGTTAGTTACATATAAAAACTGGAACGATAAAATAGGTGCTGAAATAAACATGCAACAAGGTGAAAAGGGAACTTGGACAGCAGAACTAAAGGGGAACCAAAAAGGGCTCTTTTATACGTATAAGGTCAAAATTGGTGATAAGTGGACTGAAGTGGTTGATCCATATGTGCGTGCTGCTTCTGTAAATGGGGATAAAGGTGCAGTTGTTAATTTAGAAGAAACAAATCCGAAAAAATGGAAAGCAAACAAAAAGCCAAAATTTAAAAATCCGGAAGATGCTATTATTTATGAGTTACATGTACGCGATCTTTCCATTCAATCTGAAAGTGGTATTAAACAGAAAGGGAAGTATTTAGGTGTAACAGAAAAAGGAACAAAAGGGCCAGAAGGTGTAAAAACAGGACTTGATCATATAAAGGATCTTGGTGTTACTCACGTTCAGTTTTTACCGATATTTGATTATGCTTCTGTAAATGAAGAGACTTTAAATGAACCGCAATATAACTGGGGATATGATCCTAAAAATTTCAATGTTCCAGAAGGCTCCTATTCTACAAATCCTTATGAGCCGACTGTGCGAATAACTGAATTAAAGCAAATGGTTCAAACACTACATGATAATAATCTTCGAGTGGTGATGGATGTAGTATATAACCATATGTATAACGCTGCTGAATCTAATTTCCATAAGTTAGTTCCAGGTTATTATTATCGTTACAATGAAGATGGAACATTTGCAAATGGAACTGGAGTAGGAAATGATACTGCTTCAGAAAGAAAAATGATGAGGAAATTTATGATAGATTCCGTCACATATTGGGCAAAAGAATACAATTTAGATGGATTCCGTTTTGATTTAATGGGTATTCATGATTATGAAACGATGAATGAAATACGTAAAGCTGTTAATCAAATTGATCCTTCTATTATACTACACGGAGAAGGATGGGATTTAAATACACCTCTTGCAGCTGAGCTGAAAGCAAATCAAAAAAATGCAGAGAAAATGAAAGGGATTGCTCATTTTAACGATAATATACGTGATGGGTTAAAAGGTAGTGTATTTGAGGAAAAAGAAAATGGTTTTATAAATGGAAAGGAAAACATGGAAGATCGTATTAAAAAAGGTATTACGGCAGGTATTGACTACGATACAAATTCGTCTACCTATCAAGATCCAGAGCAGGTGCTAACTTATGTGGAAGCACATGACAATCATACATTATGGGATAAACTTGAGTTAACTAATCCAGGTGACAGCGATGAAGTGCGAACACAAATGCACAAATTGTCTTCTTCGATTTTATTAACATCACAAGGAATTCCATTTTTACATGCAGGGCAAGAGTTTATGCGGACGAAATACGGTGATCATAATAGTTACAAATCTCCAGACTCAATTAACCAGATGGATTGGCTGCGCCGTGCAACGTTTAATAATGAAGTAGATTATATGAAGGGTTTAATAGAATTACGCAAAAAGTACTCAGCTTTTCGAATGACATCTGCAGAGCAAATAAAAACACACGTATCATTTATTGATGCTCCAAAAAATACTGTAGCTTATATAATAGAGGGGAATAAACATGAATACTTTACAGTGGCTCACAATGCAAATAGAGAAGCTGTTGAAATAACACTTCCATCGAAAGGGCCTTGGAAAGTACTAGTAGATGGCAAGCAGGCGGGAAGTAAACTACTTTATGTTGTCTATGACAATAAAATTAAAGTTCCTGCATTAAGTTCATTTGTCTTAAAAACAGAGAAACCGATTAAATAAAAGCGAAGAATGTGGAAATAAATACTGCATTGAGCAAATTTAACAAGGATTGCAAATGAAAAAAGCGAAGTGAAGATTATTCTCACTTCGCTTTTAAAGTTAATGTAATATAATTTCACATACTGTAATTATATTACAATTTAATAAAAGAAATAAGCAATAGATTATTTCTTTTATGACAGTAGGAGGAGAAGATATCTTTGAGTTTATTTATAAAATTACCTGAAATACATTCGTAATTCATATAATGTTTATTATATATTCGAACATATAACGAACTAGATGTTCGAGTTGTATTAACTCCTACAAATCGTTTAAAAATAACAAAGGCGTAAAAAGTATATGGAATTAAAATAGAGAAAAGACACCATTCAAGGTGTCTTTTCTCTATTTTGAATATGAAATGTAAGTAACTCGATTGTATGTAATAGTATGTGATATTTTCACACTAACTGATTAAGAAAAATTTAAAACTCTTTTCTTAATCTATTTGTAATAAATTACATCATAAAATTTTATCGATATAATAAATAAAACTTTCTCAACATTATTTGATTTAATAACTATATTCAACCGCTCTCCAATCCATTACAATAATTTCACATTGAAAATACATGAATATTCTCAATGTTACAAATGGTTTATACCTTATAGGATTACTATGGGAAAGGATGTGAAATATCCAAAAAGAAATCATTTTTTATGATGAAATAAAAAATTTTAATGAAGAAAAAGTTATTTCATTATTTTCAAGTTTCGTTAAAGTGCATGTATTTATAATCACTATGAGACAAGGAGCAGAATCCGAAAAAATTTTTGTAAATTAGAAAATTGCATTTCAAAAATAAGTTAAATGTTTATGGAGGGTTATATGAGCGAGAAAATTTATTACTGGTCTCCGATTAAGCATTGGGAGAAGTTGCATAATGAAGTTTTGATAGGGGAAATGAGATTTACAGGTATTCTGTCTGAGTGGTTTCCAGATTTTTATTTTATGGCTCAAAAAGGTGTGAAAATTAGTGAACTAGTAGAGCGCTTTTCGTTAGGAAATGTAGAAGAGACACAAAAAAACATAGAGCTCATGATAAAAAATCGTGTGTTAGTAAGTAATATATTACACCCAAGAGAAGTATTTTCTTCACAAGAAAAGATTTTTTCAAATCCATATAGCAACCAGATTCGCTTTTCTAAAGAAAAGTTAGATAAGTATATGAGTAAACAATTAAATCGCACGCACGTTGCTGCACGGTCGACCGAAATTCAACTTGAAACAACAAATGAGCTACCTACTATAATCAAGGAACGTAGGTCTTGTCGTCAATTTGATATGGAAAAACATATTAGTTTTTCGGAATTTTCCCGATTCTTATCAACTCTAAAACAGGTTAGGGAAGAAAAAATATACTATCATTACGCAAGTGCAGGCGGGCTCTATCCCATTGATATCTTTGTTTATGTAAAACCAAAACGTATAGAGGATATGAAAGCTGGATTTTATTATTATAACCCATCAAAAAATAGTCTTGTGATTGTAAACAACATTGATCAAGTAATCAAAAGTGATCATGAGTTAATTAATCAGGATTTATTTACTCAATCTGCCTTCTCAGTTTATTTGGTTTATAATGCGAACGCTTCCATCCCGAAATACGGTTCAGATGGATATTTATTTGCTTGTATTGAGTCAGGCATTATCACTGCTACCTTAAATATGGTTGCTGAGACATTAAATTTAGGGGTTTGTTCAGTCGGTCATATGAAATTTGAAGAGATTCAGCAATTTTTATGTTTGGATAATCATCAAGTGTTTCTCCATGGGCTTGAAGTTGGCTTGAAAATTAACGAGTAGAAGAAATGAATATTAGGGGGATAAAGATAAAAATGCACATTAAAGATCGAAGTTCGATTCATGAAAATAAAGAAGTAGAAGCGTTTTGGAAGGAGCAATTATCTTCCGAGATTCTCGATTTTTCTGTATTTAAATTTAATAGCGATTACCAACTAAATAAAGAAACACCTTGTGAATACGTTCAAGTCATAGTGAATGTAGAATTTAGTAAAAGTATACAAAAAATAAGTAAGTCTCAAGATTTATTATTATTTAGCTGGTTTCAAGCCGCTTTAAGGGTTTGTTTGGCACATTATACAGATCAAGAAAGAATTACTATTGGTATTCCTATAATTGAAAAGAATCTTGAACAAAGTGAGAATCTTAATAAGTTGATTCCTTTAGGAAGTGAAATCCAGCCGCATCACACCTTTAAACAATTAGTAAATGAGATTGAACAAACGACTTTATTCGGGTATGAAAATCAGGAGTATCCGCTCTCTGAATTATTAGTTAAACACAATTTAACTCCTTTTCAAATTGTAATCGGGATGGAAGGATTACATAATGAAAATTCGCTAGAAGAATACGCAGAGAATAATTTAGCCCTATGGATACGAAGAAAATGGAATGAAATACATAATGAATTTGAATTTCAAATTTCTTGCAAGTCCCGTTCATTCTCTTCTTTGCAACAGTTTGCCAATTCGTATTGTTATGTTTTAAAGCAAGTTTCACAAAATCCGAATTTGGCATTGAAAGATATTTGTATTATTGCAGAAGAAGAAAAAGAGTTGTTAGAAGGATTGAATACTTTTCAAACGGGCATAGACTTGTTTCAATCATTTCAAGATTTGTTTGAAGCGCAAGTATTAAAAACTCCAGATCAAATTGCTGTTGTTTGTAATGATCAATCTTTGACATATAGAGAATTGAATAAGAAAGCGAATCAATTGGCTTCTATTCTTCAAAGTAAAGGTGTTTCAAAAGAAAGTATTATTGGCGTTATGGTAGATCGGTCATTAGAAATGATTATTGGTATGATGGGGATTTTAAAAGCAGGAGCAGCGTATTTACCAATCGACCCTAACTACCCAACTGAACGAATTGAATATATGTTACAAGATAGTCAAGCAAAATATTTACTTAGTAAGCGAACAGAGGAAGTATTGCCACAATTTGCAGGTGAAGTACTGTATCTTGATAAAGAATATCTTTTTCAAGGTGAAGAAAGTAATTTAGTACGAGAACATAATCCTAATGATTTAGCTTATGTTATTTACACATCAGGATCGACAGGAAATCCAAAAGGGGTAATGATAGAACAAAAATCGCTAGTTCATTTTTTAAATGTAATGAGAGAAAAAGTAAAAGCTAATCAATCATTCTTGTTTCTTGCTAGTGTATCTTTTGATATTTCCTTGTTAGAAATATGTCTTCCTTTAACGCAAGGTTCAAAAGTAGTAATTGCTACAGAGGACCAGTTTGCAACAAAAGAATTGGCTCATTTGGTCAAAAAACATAAGGTGGATTTATGGGAATCAACGCCATCGCGAATGGAAGTGATTTTGAGTGATCCAGAAGGGGCGATTTTTCTAAAAGATTTAAAATCTATTTTATTAGCAGGAGAATCATTTTCCATTGATTTGGTTGAAAAAATTCGTTGTATCAGTGAAGCAACAATTTTAAATATTTATGGTCCCACAGAAACAACCATTTGCGCAACAGTAAAAGACTTGAGCACTTCCAAAGAAGTTACGATTGGCAAACCTAACCCGAATTATCATTCCTATATATTGAATAAGTATGGCCAATTAAAACCATTTGGAATTCCCGGTGAACTCTGCATTGCTGGCGTAGCGGTAGCACGAGGGTATCTTGGTAAAAATAAACTGACAGATGAAAAGTTTGTACCGAGTCCTTTTGCGGCAGGGGAAATGATGTATCATACAGGTGATCTCGTTCGTTGGTTGCCTAATGGAGAACTTGAATATTTAGGTAGAATGGATCATCAAGTGAAAATTCGGGGGTATCGGATTGAATTAAGAGAAATCGAAACTCAATTAAGGGAATATCCAGAAATAAACCAGGCTATCGTTGTTGATCAAGTGTATGGAAATAGGAAATTATTAGCTGCCTACTATGTATCGGATAACAAGGTGTCTTTTGATGAAATCAGAAAATATTTAAGTGATAAATTACCTGAGTTTATGATTCCTGAAAAAATGATTCAGGTAGAAGAGATTCCATTGAATCCAAATGGAAAAGTGGATAGAAAAAGATTGTTGGATATAACACAAACGGATTATGTATCAATTCCATACGTTGCTCCGCGCAATGAAATTGAACAAAAATTAGTGCGTGCATGGGAAAAAGTTATGGAGATCGAGGGAATCGGTATTCATGATAATTTTTTTGCATTAAAAGGAGAATCTATTAAAGCACTTCAGGTAATTAATTTATTAAGAAAAGACGGCTTAAAAATAAGTACAACAGATTTTTTTAAGCACCCCACAATCGCTCAACTGAGTTCTTGTGTAAAGCTAGAGCATAAAGAGGAAAACCTTGAAAGTAGACCAACTCATGTTAAAGATTTGTCTAAGCCATTTTCCTTAACAGAAGTTCAGACAGCGTATATGATAGGACGGAATTCACAGTTTGAATTAAGTGGTATTTCCCCTCAAACATATTTTGAATATGAAACAGCTTTGGATATCAATCGTCTTTCAAAAAGTTTTCAAAAGGTAATTCATCGTCATCCAATGTTGCGAGCTGTAATTTTACCAGAGGGAAAACAGCAAATATTACAAAGCGTTCCTGATTACGAGATTGAAATAGTGAGTCTCATAGATTTAGATGATAGGAATCAACATGCTCGCTTACAAGAAGAGCGTTCTCGAATGACTAACCATGTATTCCCTTTGGGGCAATGGCCTTTGTTTGAATTGAAAGCTTTTCTTTTAAAAGAAGACACGTATTTATTATGTTTTCGATACGATGCTTTATTAATGGACGGAGCAAGCATGAACATTGTTGGACAGGATTTGTTGCATTATTATTATAAACCAAATCAAAAATTAGAATCTTTATCTTTTGATTTTCAAGATTATATGTTTATCTATGATGAAATGGAACAAAGCGAAGAATATAAAACAGCAAAAGATTATTGGACAAGTAAGCTTCCTGACTTTCCGTTTGCACCTTCTTTGCTGTTAAAAAAGGATCCAGCAGAGATTGCTACTCCTAAATTCCAATCACTTACAAAAATCCTGGATAATAAAAAATGGACAAAGCTACGAAAGTTAGCACAAGAGAAAGAGGTAACGCCTTCCGCTCTACTTTGTACAATATATGGTGATGTGTTGGCATATTGGAGTAATCAACGTCGATTAGCAATTAACTTGACTGTATTTAACCGTTATCCTGTTCATGATGAAGTAGAACAGATTGTTGGAGATTTCACATCACTTATTTTATTGGATGTTGATGTAAAACCAGAGCAAACTTTCTTTACTAGAGTAAAAGAAACGCAAGCTACTTTATTAGATGGCCTTGAACATCGTCATTACGATGGAGTTAACTTTATTCGAGATTTTACTCGATATCATCAAATGACGCCAAAAGCAGTTATGCTAATCGTTTTCACCTCGATGTTAGCAGGTGCAGGTGCTTTCTCTTGGGAACAACTTGGTTCTCTTCGCTATATTCATGCTCGGACTCCACAAGTGTATTTGGATAATGTAGTAATTGAAAAAAATGGAGAGTTATTAATTAGCTGGAACTATGTTGAAGAGTTGTTTGATGTTGATGTAATAGAAGCAATGTTTTCCCAATTTGTTGACTTATTGGAACAATTGGTGAAACAAAGCGATATAACATCTTTGCAGATGAAAGAATCGGATCAAACTTTAATTAAGCAATACAATGAAACAACAGAAAAAATACCTTCAACTACTCTGTATCAATTATTTACAGACCAAGTAAAACGTACACCGGATGAAGTAGCAGTGGTATTTGAACAAGAATGGTTAACATACTCGGAACTTCATAAACGTTCTAATCAAATTGCCCACTTCTTAAAAGAGCAAGGTATTGGTCTAGGTGACAAAGTGGGTCTTTTAGCAAAAAGGCGAGTTGACACAATTGTTAATATGTTAGGTATTTTAAAATCAGGTGCCGCTTATTTTATACAACAGAAGATATGCCCGCTATTGCTGGTCCAGAAGATATTGCCTATATTATATACACTTCAGGAAGTACAGGAAAACCAAAAGGAGTAATTATTACTCACCAAGCGGTTACAAATACTATTCAAGACATAAATCAAAAATATGAGGTGAATGAAGATGATCGTATTATTGGTATCTCTTCCATGTGTTTTGACCTATCTGTATACGATATTTTCGGAGCTTTAAGCACAGGTGCAATGTTAGTAATGATTCGTGATCCGAGAGACATGCAAGAATTAATCCGCACTGTCGAACGTAGAGGGATTACAATTTGGAATACAGTGCCTGCAATCATGGATTTGGCATTGGAGCAAGTAGGTTCTCATTTTGAATATCCTTCTTTACGTTTAGTTTTACATAGTGGAGATTGGATTCCGCTTTCTTTACCAGAAAAAATAAAACGACATTTTCCGATTGCAGAAGTAGTCTCACTAGGAGGGGCAACAGAAGCATCGATTTGGTCAATTTATTATCCGGTCAAACAGGTGGAATCACATTGGAATAGTATTCCATACGGGATGCCCTTGGCAAACCAAACGTATTATGTGTTGAACTATGAAAAGAAAATGTGCCCTGTTGGTGTAATTGGAGATTTATATATCGGGGGAGTGGGCCTTGCTAAAGGATATTTAAATGATGAAAAGAAAACAAATGAAGCGTTTGTGTCACATCCTGATTTTGGTCTTATATATAAAACAGGGGATTGTGGAAAAATGCATTCTGAGGGATATATTGAATTTTTAGGCCGCCAAGATTACCAAGTGAAAATTCAGGGATATCGAGTAGAGTTAGAAGAAATCTCTCATTGTCTTCTAACTTATAAACAAGTCGAACATGCTGTCGTAATTGATCAAACAGATGAGAACGGAATAAAATTTTTAGTTGCATATGTGGTAACTGAGCAAAATATTAGTACAACAGAACTACGAAAGCATTTGCAAGATCACTTGCCAGATTATATGATTCCTTCTTATTTTGTTTATTTGGACCAATTACCCCTGACTCCAAACGGTAAATTAGATAGAAAAGCGCTCCCTACTCCGGAGAAACAAAAAAATGAAGTATTTATTGCCCCAAAAACTGAAATGGAAAAAATATTAACTAGTATTTGGCAAGAAGTACTCAAAATAGATCAAGTTGGAGTAAATGATCATTTCTTCGCCTTAGGTGGAGATTCGATAAAAGCGATTCAAGTGTCCGTCAGACTGTATCGACAAGGATTCGAGCTTGAACCAAAAAATATATTTTCATTTCCTATATTAAGGGACATGGTTCAATTTGTTAAAAAGCTAGACCAGTTTTCAAGTTCACAAACAAATGATGTAAACATAATGAACGATAATAAAGCTACATTACTAAATGTTAAAGATAAACAACTTAATCAACATACACTTAACAAAATACAAGAAAAAATGCCGGATATAAAAATAGAACGTATTTACCCGTTAGCACCTTTCCAGGAAGTTATTTATGAGCATGCTACGAATGAACCTGATACAAATGCATATTTTGAACAAACAATTTGGGCACTTGAGGGGGAGCTGGATATTAAACTCTTTATTCAGTGTTTCCAACAATTGGTTGATCGTCATGATGCTTTAAGAACAATAGTTGTGCAAGATGAACAAGCAAAACCTTGGCAAGCTGTTCTATATGATGTTCAAATAAATTCAGAAATAAAAAACTTGATTGAGATGACGAAACAAGAACAGCAAGAATTCCTAAAACAGTGGATGAATGAAAATTTAAGTCGAGGATTTAAAAATGATGAACTTATGACACGTCTCTGTATATTCCAACTAGGTAATAACGAGCATAAAGTAATTTGGAGTTCCCATCATCTATTATGTGATGGTTGGAGCGTCAGCATTTTGATAGACGAATTATTCCAGCTCTACGAAACTACAAATGCCGGAACTACGGCGGGGTTACCCATGGTAAAACCTTTTGAAACATTTATAGATTGGACTTTGGCACAAGATCATGAGAAAGCACGTCATTTTTGGCGAGATTATTTATCAGGATACAATCAGAAAATTAGTATTCCTAAAAAGAAAGTCCCACCTAAAAGTGAAGGGTTAAACTTCACTTTTATGGATTTAACATTAGACAAGGATTTGACTGATCAGTTACAGACATTTGTAACTAAAAATAATATAACTATGAATACGGCATTACTAGCTGTATGGGGAATATTGCTTGGCAAATTCAACGGAACGAGAGAAGTAGTATTGCCTAACCTAGTATCAGTCAGACCCCCCGAAGTAGAAGGAATTGAAAATATGTTCGGTCTGTTCACAAATGTTTTGCCTATCCGATTAGCATGGACAGAAACGCAATCTTTTGTGGACTTCCTGCAAAAGGTACAACTAGAGACATTGAAATGTAATGAGTATGCATACTATTCATTTGTTGATATACAAAAGCAAAGTGAATTAAAAACTGAGTTGACTGACCATCTTTGGGTTTTTGAAAACTATCCAACTAATCCAGCAATCTTTTCTTCAAATGAAAACAGACATTTTGCTATCACGGATTACGAAGTTGTTGATGAGCCACATGTAAAGTATGGAATTATGTGCTTCCCTGAAGAAAGACTTACAATAAAGTTTGGATATGATCAAACGGTATATGAAACAGAGAAAATACAGGAAATATTAAATCACATCCAGGGGTTAACCAACACGATTCTTCAAAATCCAATACAAACAATTTGTGATTACAAATTATAAAAAATGAAAAGGCGAGCAAGAACTCGCCTTTTTAAATAGAATAGGAGTAAATCAAATGACAAAAAAATTACAGTTATCAGCCGAAGAAATGCGTCAGTTAGGATATCAAGCGGTTGACTTAATTGTTGATCATATGAATCATTTAAAAAGTAAACCAGTTTCAGAAACGATTGATAGTAATATTTTTAGAGACAAGCTAATTGAAACGATTCCGGAAAACGGATCTAATCCAAAAGAATTACTTCATTTTCTTAATAACAATGTGTTTAATCAAATTACTCATGTGGATCATCCTCATTTTATGGCTTTTGTGCCAGGTCCTAATAATTATGTTGGTGTATTAGCAGATTTTTTAGCAAGTGGGTTTAATGTATTTCCTACAGCTTGGATAGTAGGTGCAGGTGCCGAACAAATTGAATTAACGACAATTAACTGGTTAAAATCAATGCTAGGATTCCCTGATTCAGCTGAAGGATTATTTGTCAGTGGTGGTTCCATGGCTAATTTGACTGCACTTACTGTAGCGAGACAGGTCAAGCTGAATAATGACATAGAAAATGCGATTGTTTATTTTTCTAACCAAACTCATTTTTCTGTAGATCGAGCACTTAAAGTATTAGGTTTTAAACAGCATCAAATTTGCCGAATTGAGACAGATGAAGACTTAAAAATTTCAGTTAGTACTTTAAGAAAACAAATAAAAGAAGATCGATTAAAAGGGAAAAAACCATTCTGTGTTATTGCTAATGCAGGGACAACGAATTGCGGAGCAGTGGACTCCCTCGATGAATTGGCTGATGTATGTGGTGATGAAGATATATGGCTACACGTGGATGGGGCTTATGGGGCTGCAGCAATTCTCAGTGAAAAAGGAAGGGAGTTATTAAGTGGAATTCATCGTGCCGATTCTTTAACGTTAGACCCGCATAAATGGCTTTTTCAGCCTTATGATGTTGGTTGTGTACTTATTCGAAATAGCCAATATTTAAGTGAAACATTCCGTATGATCCCAGAGTATATTAAGGATACAGAAACTAATATAGAAGAAAAAGTGAATTTTGGGGAGCGTGGAATTGAACTTTCTCGTAGATTTAGAGCATTAAAGGTATGGCTTTCTTTTAAAGCATTCGGAGTTACAGCTTTTCGTGAGGCAATTGATCATGGCATTATGCTAGCTGAACAAGTTGAAGAGTTTTTAAGGAAAGAAAAAGATTGGGAAGTAGTAACACCTGCCCAATTAGGGATTGTTACTTTTCGTTATATTCCATGTGAGCTAACATCTACAGATACAATTCATGAAATAAACAAAAAATTGGTGGAAGAAATTAATCAAAGAGGATTTGCTATGCTAAGTACGACTAAATTAAAAGAAAAAGTAGTAATTCGACTTTGCTCTATCAACCCAAGAACAACAAAAGAAGAAATACTTCAAATCATGATGAACATAAAAGCATTAGCAGAGGAAATAAATACATCGCCTAAACATCTTATATCTGTTTCTCAACCTTGATATATTAGGCGGATTTTACATATTAATAGCCGATTCTTATTTAGAATCGGCTATTATATTTAAATGATAAATACATATATACTATTTATAAGTGTTTCTCTTGTAATGGGATTAAGCCTCAACCTTGGATACTCGTTTGAAACCAGTCTTTATTGCTTGTACTATTTCGTTCACAGCATAAATAGATACATCGGCATTTGGATTTAACCCTTCAAACCAGTGATAGGCATTTGGATATAAATGAAACTCCACATCAACACCAGCTTGTGCTAGTTTGCTTACATAGGTTAATGTTTCGCTGCGGAATGGATCTAATTGACCAACAAATGTGTAAGTATACGGTAAGTCACTATAATCCTCAGCTCGAGAAGGTGCTGCATAGGCAGGGATTTGATCCGTTCCATACATTTCTCCTAAATACATTTTCCAGCCAGCTTCATTTTCCTTTTGGTTCCAAACAAATCCCTCTTTAATTTCATTCGCTGAAGGTGTATCATTTCTGTCATCAATCATGGGATATAGTGGCATTTTTAAACAAATTGAAGGATATTTTCGATCTCGTGCTAATAATGATAATGCTGCTGTTAGTCCACCGCCAGCGCTTACTCCTGCAACCCCAATTCGATTCGAATCAATGTTTAATGACTTTGCATTATCAGCAATCCATTTTAAAGCTGAATAACAATCCTCAATTGGTGCTGGGTAAGGGTGTTCAGGTGCTAAGCGGTAGTCTACAGACACGACCACACAGCTAGCTTCTTTTGCAAACCTCATACAAGTATCATCGTTATCATCTTAGACCCTAAGATATAACCTCCACCATGTATCCATAATAAGACAGGTAAAGATTCATGATTTGATTTTGGACGATAAATTCGTAATGGTAACGGATTATCATCAGGCCCAACAATGACTTTATCTGTTAAAGAAAGAGAGTCATCAACAACGGTAGGTGGTCTCATTTGAGCTATTCCTTCTCTGATTGATTGCAAATTTTCTGGGCGTAAATCGAGATCCGGAAACATCTCTAACCCTTGTAATAATTCTGGATTTACTCTAGTTTTCATTTTAGCACCTCTATTTGTAATTGTTTTCAAATAAATGAAGTGTATTCTAAGTAGTTTAACTGTGAAAGAACACCACAATTAAATTGTAAATTGGATATGTTATAACGGTCAACAGAATATTCGGAAATTAAAACCTTTCTCAAGAAGGAGTTTCATGCAATCAATAATACAAGTAGTGGATTTAAGAGCAAAGAGGTTTAATGTCGTTGTAATTATGTACATTAGAAAAATTTCTTTTTGAGTCTAGAAAAGGATTAGATTCTTTTCTAGACTCATGAAGAATTATGAAAAGCAAAATTTTATAGATGGTTATCTTAAAAATAAACAAAGAGAGAAGAATTGGTCATCTCCCTGTCAAGTAGACAGTAATAAAAAGAGTATTATGCCACGGCCTTTTCCCGATATTCTATCGGGGAAAGGCCGTGAAGTTTTTCTTGGAATCTTTCTG
>NZ_JAKUFX010000078.1:0-28501 GCF_022663635.1 Bacillus cereus group sp. BfR-BA-01356
AATCGAGAGATTCATAAGAAAACGTCATCCTTTCTAGTCTAGCTTTTTTAGAAAGAATAACGTTTTTTTACACTTGGGGGTAGTGAAGATTTTTAAGTTGATGGGCATGTCGCTATAGCCATATTTTCCGCAAAAACAGTATGAATTCGTTCTGGTCCTTTTCCGAAAAGTTCCTTTCGAAGTTTTCGTATCATATCATTAAATTCATGTACTTTTTTTGACATACAATTATACCTCCCAAAAGCCTCATTTTACTCTATTATATATTTTACCAAAATGAGCCTTCCGCCCAAACTATTTCCTACAAATATTTGGGCGGAAAGGTTCACTTCATGAAGTTTATTCGTCTTTTAACCCTTTCCCCATACCTTTTAAGAAATGAAGCCCAAACCCGATAGCACGGTTAATATCTGGGTCTTTCAATACTTTCATAAGATCGAATATCCCTACTTTTTTACTACTTTCTAGATGTTCATTACCTTCTTCTAGCCCGACTAATAAACTACCTATAAGCTTTTTCGTAAGTTCTGGGTCAAGTTCAGTTAACGCACCTGCAGCGCCCATCATATTATTAATTAAATTTGTAACAGGCTCACGAGTTACTTGACCTAGAACAATTTTCGCAATTGGTTCTTTCGCTTTTAGCATTGAATTTGCAGCTTCTAGCATTCCAATGTCATTTAATTCCCCTACTATATTAAACACCTGATTTAGAGCTTCTTCATTATTAGTTAGAAGCTCTTTTAAATCATCTAACTTTTGCTGTTTTATTTCTTCCTCAGTTAATTCTTGTTTTTGAATCATTTTTATAGGTGCAGCCATAGTTTTCTCCTCCTACTTATCCGTTAAATGCACATACCCTGGACGTGCCCACTTACGATGTACCTCAATTCCAGCTTGAGGGTGACGTTTTTTATTGCGTGGGTTCGCTTTTGGCATCGGATTTTCGCCATCAACTTCTAATACTTCCATACGTACTTTTGTTTGTTTATACGCAGGTGTATTCGTACGTACATCCACAGCAGGACCTGTTAAGAAATTAATTGCCGTTTCGTTATCTGTAGAGTTCATCGGTAAATATAACTCATTCGCTTTTACACGATCTGTAACGAGTGCACGTAATTTTAACGCTCCAAAAGGAGAGACAAGACGAACTAACGAACCTGTTTTTACGCCACGTTCTTTTGCAAGGTCTGGAGAGATTTCAACGAAAACACCAGGTACTTTCGTTTGAATACCTGTTGATTTATTTGTCATATTCCCTTCATGGAAATGCTCAAGCATACGACCGTTGTTAATGTGAAGGTCAAACTCAGCTGGAAATTCAGCTGGACGTACCCAGTCAGCAATCGCAAAACGAGCTTTTTTATCTGGGAAGTTAAATCCGTCTTGGAACAGAAGTGGTGTATTCGTTCCATCAAAACTTCCCCAATGGAAACTGTTCCATCCTTCAAGCACTTCATAGTTCGCTTGCGAGAACAATGGTGATAAACTTGCCATCTCAGCAAAGATTTCACTTGGGTGGCTATAATTCCAGTTTGCACCTAGTTTATTCGCAACTTCCTGGACGATCCACCAGTCTGGTTTCGCATCTCCTAGCGTAGGAAGAACTTGATATAATCTTTGGACACGGCGCTCTGTATTTGTGAAAGTACCTTCTTTCTCAAGAGATGGCGCTGCTGGTAATACAACATCTGCATATTGAGCAGTTTTAGAAAGGAAAACATCTTGCACAACGAAGAAATCAAGGCTCGATAACACTTCATGTACATGATTTGCATTAGAATCTACAAGAGCCATATCTTCTCCTACAAGATACATTGCTTTCATTTTTCCTTCGTCAATTGCGTGAAGCATTTCGATATTATTAAGACCTGGTTCACTATCAATTTTCACTCCGTAAGCAGTTTCAAATTTCGCACGTTCCATTTCGTTAGTAACGTGCTGATATCCTGGAAGCCATCCTGGTAAAGTCCCCATATCACAAGCACCTTGTACGTTATTGTGGCCTCGAAGTGGGTATGCACCTGCTCCTGGACGACGATAGTTCCCTGTTGCAAGAAGTAAGTTTGAAATTGCAGCGGAAGTATCAGAACCACCTGTATTTTGCGTTACCCCCATACCCCAAAGGATACATGTACCATCTGCATCACGAATCATTTCAGCCATTTGAATAAGTGTTTCTTTTGAAATGCCTGTTACTTCTTCTGCATATTCAAGTGTATATTCCTCTAGGCTTTCTTTGAAATCTTCAAAGAAGTTTACATTCTCATTAATGAATTCCTGATCATGCCAACCTTGATCGATCATATATTTCGTAACAGCCATTAACCAAACTTGATCTGTTCCTTGTTTTGGACTAATAAAGACATCTGATCGCTCTGCCATTTCGGTTTTACGAAGATCAGCTACAATTAACTTTTGTCCGTGTAATTTATGTGCACGTTTAATACGTGTAGCTAGAACAGGATGACCTTCTGTCGGATTACATCCTACAATAATAACAAGACCAGATTGCGCAATATCTTTAATCGTTCCGGCATCACCGCCCATACCAATTGTACGGAACAAACCATCCGTTGCTGGTGATTGGCAATAACGTGAGCAGTTATCAATATTATTCGTTCCAAATACTTGTCGAGCTAATTTTTGAATTACATAATTGTCTTCATTTGTAATTTTAGAGGAAGAAATGAATCCGATAGAACCTTTACCGTACTCTTCTTTAATAGCGCCTAATTTATTTGCAACTACATTCAGTGCTTCTTCCCATGTAGATTCAACAAACGTTCCATTTTTACGAATTAAAGGTTTTGTTATTCGTTCTTTAGAATTTACGAAATCCCAACCAAATTTCCCTTTTACACAAGTGGAAATTGCGTTAACTGGTGCATCTGAAGATGGCTGTACTTTAAGAATTTTACGCCCCTTCGTCCACACTTCAAACGAACAACCTACACCACAAAATGTACATACTGTTTTCGTTTTCTTCGTACGAGTATCACGCATGGCCGCTTCCACTTCTGATACCGCAAAAATACCGCTATATCCAGGCTCAACTTCTTTAATTAAATCTACCATCGGTTCAAGAATATCTGGTTTTAATCCCGTCATAAATCCAGCTTCACCGAGCATCGTTTTCTCCATTAAAGCGTTACAAGGACAAATCGTTACACATTGACCACAGCTAACGCATGAAGAATCATTAATATTTACTCCTTCATCCCAAATAACTCGTGGGCGTTCCGCTTCCCAGTCTATCGATAACGTTTCATTTACTTGTAAGTTTTGACACACCTCAACGCATTGACCGCATGCAATACATTGATTAGGATCATAGCGATAAAACGGATGTGTCATATCAACTTCACTTACATCTACTTTCGGTTCATACGGATATTTTTGATGTTCAATTTCCATTAATTCTGCTGTATTATGCAGTTTACAGTTCCCATTGTTGTTGTCACATACTGTACAGTATAATAAATGATTTTCTAGTAACCGATCCATCGCCTCTGTTTGTGCTTCTTTTGCGCGAACAGAAGCACGTTCAATGTTCATACCTTCCATCACTACTGTCGAACAAGATCGCATTAACTTTCCGTCAACTTCTACAATACAAGTGTCACATGTTTGAATAGGATCTACTTCTGGCACGTAACAAATTTGCGGATGTTCAATCCCGTTCTCATTAATAACACCCAATATCGTTGAACCGGGCTCCGCTGTATACTTTTTTCCTTCAATTGTAATATGAACCATGTTGTTATTCATGGTCTTTCCCCCTTTTTGAGAATAAAAAAACTCCACCACGAAAATATACGCACCGCATTTCGGCACGTTATTATCATGGTGGAGTAGTTTATTAGCACATCTTGCTAAAATACCAATCCATTTATTCATAAATAAAACGATAGAGTCATAACAGGTCATAACAGGTCATATCACGATTCCATCTTTAACACTATAATTATAGCGTTAAAGTTAAAAATATACAATATAAAATTTAAACTACGCATATGTCAGCTTGTAACTATCCATAATAACCCATATAAAGTGAAACTTTAATCAGTGGGGGGTTTTCTTCATCCCCCACTGATTATCAGCCCTCACCAATCGAGATAAAACATAACAAGGAGTAAGCGAACAAATGGGGTCTTTTAATAAATGGATTCGTGGTGAAAAATCTTTTTCTACCCAAGAGCAAGCTGATTACGCATTAAATAAATCTATCTCTTCTTCCCTTTCCCTTAATTTAAAGCACTTGTCCAAAATGTTTAGCGGTATTCCAGAATTAATAACACGCACTTTTCCATTAAAAAACGGACAGGAAGCTGCACTTATATATATGGAAGGACTTGTAGACAAAACTGTTATTAACGTAAACATTCTTCGTCCTCTCTTATTTAAAGAGTGGAATGAAGACGATTTTTGGGAAGCATCTGTTTCTATCGGAAATATTAAAAAAGTTCAACAGTGGACAGACATTGAACAATCTCTTTTACACGGCAAAAGTATTTTATTTATAAACGGACAACTATCCACTTTAGAGCTTGATACGCAAGCGGCACCAAAAAGGAGCATTGAAGAACCTACAACAGAGAGCTCCATAAAAAGCTCACACGAAGGATTTAATGAAGTAGCGAGCGACAGCCTTGCACTTATTCGTCGATATATTCCAAATCGCGAATTAAAAGTGAAGGAATTCACTGTTGGTGAACGAGCTACTTCAAAGGTTTTTTTGCTTTATCTAGCAGATGTTGCGAACGAAAATGTCGTAAAAGAAATGGCATCTCGTATCGAGTCAGTAAAAGTTGATGCGATTCTTACTACTGGTGAATTAGAGGGGTTTGTTGAAGATAATTCCTTTACTCTCTTTCCGCAATTATCAATAACTGAACGCCCTGACACAACAGCACATCATATTCTAGATGGGCGAATTGCCGTTGTTGTAGATCGCTCACCAGGCGTATTAATAGGACCTATGACCTTTTCATCCTTTTTTCAGACGATAGATGATTACAGCTTCAGACCCATGATTCCATCTTTTATACGACTTCTTCGTTTCACTGGGCTATTTATTGCAATATTTGCTCCTGCTCTTTATATTGCTATGATTTCCTTCCATTATGAAGTGATTCCGCTCAAATTGTTGTTAACGATTGGAGAATCTCGAGCCAAAATTCCTTTTCCCCCCATATTAGAAGCTTTATTAATGGAATTAGTTCTCGAAATGCTCCGAGAAGCAGCGATTCGGCTTCCTGGGCCTGTTGGACAAACAATCGGCGTCGTAGGAGGAATTGTAATTGGACAAGCTGCCGTTCAAGCTGGGATTGTTAGTAACGTTATGGTTATCGTCGTATCAATTACTGCGGTTGCCTCCTTCATTATTCCTAACTTAGAAATGTCAGCAGGAATTCGACTTCTTCGATTCCCAATGATGATAGCCGCCTCTTTATTTGGCGTCATTGGAATTATGGTTGGAATGGCAATCATTATTATTCATATACTTTCTATGGAATCTCTCGGTGTTCCTTATGGTAGTCCTTTTTCTCCGTTATTTGCTTCGGATTTAAAAGATACCCTTGTACGTTTCCCATGGAAAATTATGAAGAAACGACCACTATCTCTACAATTAAAACAAGATAACCGGCAAAGAGATGTTGAGGAAAAGGAGGATAATAAGTGACAAAACGTGCAAAGAGGGAGATTAGTTTATTTCAATACATTTTAACGATTAGTGGTGTTCAAGTAGGATTCGGTGTCCTTACACTTCCGCGTGAAGTTGCACAAGGGGCAAATACAGATGGCTGGATGTCTATTATTATTGGATGTGCTCTCACTACTTTAGTCAGTTTATGTATTGTGAAAATTATGGAAAATCATCCTGGATATACTTTACTCGATGTGCTGACTCGTTATCTTGGGGAGTGGCTAGGAAGAGTAGGAATGATTTTTTGGATTTTATATGCTGTCCTTGCAGCTATTTCCTTAATTTTTTCCCTCTTATACGTTATTCACATTTGGATTTTACCTAGAACTCCAATGTTTTTAATTATGATTTTACTATCTATTCCAATGTTAATGCTAGCATGTAAAGGCGTTCTTATTATAAGTCGCTATGCTGTTTTCACTGTATTTTTCACACTATGGATGCCTTTTCTATTGTTTATTCCGCTTAAAGATGGGCATTGGATTTATCTTCTTCCTCTTCTTAAAGAAGGCTGGATACCAGTTTTAAACACAGTAAAATCAACTATCATTGCGTTTCTCGGATTTGAGTTTGCATTTGTCCTTTATCCTTATCTCAGTAATAAATCATCTGCAAAAAAAGGAATTGTTCTTGCGAATTTGATTACGCTATTTATTTATCTTCAAGTCACGTTTGTCTCTTTTGTTTATTTTAGTCCAGATGGTATAACAAAGTTTTTATGGCCGACTCTTTCTCTTGTTACACCATTTCACTTCTCATTTCTTGAGCGATTTGAAATTATCTTTTTGTCATTTTATCTCTTTATTATTTTTGATTCCTGTATTCCTTATATTTTCACTGCTTCAGATGGAATTAATCAATTACTTAACAAAAAAAGCAGTTCATTACCTATTTATGTTTTATTATTCGGGTGTATTTTCATCTTATTCTTTTATATCCCTTCCTCTTACCAAATAAGTTCGTTGCGAGAATTTTGGGGAACTGCAAGTTATTTTATCGTTTTTCTATTCCCAGTCGTATTTCTCTTATACATGACACTTTATCAGCATTGGAAAAGGAGAAGAGTTTAAATGAGGCGCTTTATTCATTTCACTATACTTTACTTTCTCATAACCTTTTTAACAGGCTGTGGAGATCGACTCGACTTAGAAAAACAATCGATTTCATTAATTTACGGCTTTGACGCAAAAGCAAAAGGAAAATTAATTGTGTACCACGTAAATCCTATTTTTAATGAAGACGTAGAAAAAAAGTACGAAACACATGAAGCGAAAGTACGTACACCTCGAGAAGCAAAAGCAACGTTTAATAGTTCAAGTGGCGGTTTAGTATCTACAGAAAAGTTACAGCTCATTTTATTTAGCACAATTTTTTTAAAACAAGAAGGGGCTATGCCTTACCTTGATGTTTGGTATCGTGATCCTAAAAACACTGGAAACATGCGCATGGTTGCAGTAGACGGTCCAATTTCTTCAGTTATATATAATAACTTTAAAGATAAGCCTGCCCTTCCCGAGTATTTAACAGATTTAATTAACACGAACAAACTGTACAATCGGACCGTTTTTACGACATTCCATGAATTTCACAGGCAAACGTTTAATAAAGGTATAACACCTGCTATTTCAGAAATAAAAAAAGGTAAAAAGGATGTTATCGTTACTGGTTCCGCGCTATTAACTTCTCGCGGAATTTATAAAATGTCATTAAATCGTTATGAAAGCGCCCTTCTTCTTTTGTTACAAAAGAAAGCGAATACACCGGTTTCGCTTACATTGAAAATCCCTTCTACTTCAGTTGAAAGTAATAGTGATTTAAAAGATACCGATGGCGGCGATTTCGTAACAATAAATGTTCTTAGCATGAATCGTGATATCCATACAGACTATAGCGATAACCACTTCAAATTTCATGTTAAAATGGATTTAAAAATTGCTGTCTCTGAACTTACATTCAATATGGATATAGACAAAGATAGAAAGAAATTAACTTCTCTTATTACAAAACAACTAAACAAAGATTTGAACGATTTAATCCACAACATTCAAAAACAGCAACTTGATCCATTCGGATTTGGTGATTATGCGAGAGCGTTTCAATATAAAGAATGGAAACAAGTCGAAGATGATTGGCCGAGTGCCTTTTCAAAAGCTAATGTGAAAGTGGCACCAACTATTAAAATTTTAGAAAATGGGATTATTAAATAGAAAAAACACGCTACTTGTTCTTATATGAATAAGTAGCGTGTTTTCATTTCCATTACAAGTATTATTTCAATGGACTATACTTTATTTCTATTTCTAACATTACTATGTTTTTTAGCATATACAAAATATATGAAAACCCCTACTATAATCCATGCCACAAAACTAATTAAAGTAAGCTTAGAAAGGTTCAAAGCTAAATATATACAACTTACTATCGAAACGATAGGTAAAAAAGGTACTAGAGGAGCACGGAATGGCCTCTTCATATTAGGATGTGTCTTTCTTAATACAATGACAGCTATAGATACAAACACAAATGCTGTTATCGTTCCCATATTCACTAAATTAGCTAATAAATTCAAATCCACTAATCCCGCTAATAAAGCTGCTAGTATACCTGTAACCCATGTATTAAAAAATGGAGTTTGTAAACGTTTATGGACACTTGAAAGTCTTTTTGGTAACAATCCATCTCGACTCATCGAATAAGATACACGAACAAATGCAAACATAGCTACTAACAGAACTGTTGTTAGCCCTGCTATCGCTCCCACCGATAACAACCCAGCAATTCTATCTTCTCCTACAATGCGCAACGCATATGCAACCGGATCAGCAACATTTAATTCCGTAAACGGAACCATTCCAGTTAACACGAATGAAACACCTACATATAGAACCGTACAAATGAACAAGGAAACAAGTAGCCCAATTGGCACGTTACGTTGTGGACGCTTCACTTCTTCTGCGGCTGTTGCAACTGCATCAAATCCTAAAAAAGCAAAAAATACAGTAGCAGCGCCTCCTACCACACCGTGAAAACCAAACGGTAGAAATGGTTGCCAATTCTCTGGTCTTACATATTGTGTCCCTACAACAATAAATCCTACAATAACAGCCAGTTTAATAATAACCATTATATTATTTATTCGTGCACTTTCTTTTGCACCACGGCTTAATAAAAATGTAACAACTAAAATAATAAGAACTGCTGGTAAATCAATGATTCCACCCTTCCCCATTCCTGGTGCCGAAGCAAAAACCGTAGGAATGTGAATATTAAAACCTAGTAGCAATGACTGAAAATATGCTGACCAGCCTGCTGCAACCGCAGAAGTCGCTAATAAATACTCCAGCATAACACACCAGCCAACTATAAATGCAAAAATCTCACCTAGTGTCATATATGTATATGAATATACACTTCCCGAAACTGGAACTGTAGATGCAAATTCAGCATAACAGAAAGCTACACATGCACATATAATTGCCGCTAATACAAAAGATAATACAATCGCCGGACCAGCATGTTTCGCTGCTACAATACCAGTTAATACGAAAATACCTGTACCAATAATTGCTCCAATACCTAAAAGAGTTAAATCAATCGCTCCTAAAGTTTGATTCAATACTTTTTTCTTTTCTTCATCCATTGCTTTCTTTATGAAAAGACTCATTCTTTGAAACCTCTTTTTCAAGTTTATCTCTTACTTGTTACATTCTTTATTACTGTTCTATTTTAAAAATAAAAATATACATAGTTCACTTCCCTTATAGACTTAGTAACCCACCTCAAAAAAACAGAAAAATCAATCCCCTTATAGCATATTGAATTTTCAAAATATTAATGGTACAAAAAACCATTAAGAATGCTGATTGAATTTATCATACAATTAATTATATTGTCAATAATAAATCAATCAAAAATAATCGGTTGATTATGTATCAAATGTTATTTTTATACATAATTATTTTCTCAAAAACATTGTTGTTTTCCACCTTAATATTCATACACATTTTATTACATTGATTTTCATACAATTTTCATTGCATACAATGCAATGAAAATCATAATAACCTCAAATGAGTTATTATTTAAAAATAATAATTCATTTGAGGTTATTTTACCATTTTAATACTAACAAAAAAGTGCAGATTTTCATCTGCACTTTTTTTATTCTTCCGCTTCAGCTTCTGCACTACTATTTTCAAGATGCTCCTTCTGAGCTTCCTCTTGCAGCTCCGCTGAAATCATCCCATAATAAAGTTCCGGATATAACCCAAATATTTGATATACACTTCCTAAAAACGGCATCAGAATCCCTCTTTTCTAAAGTTGTATTGCCACTTTTAAGGATTCCCTTTTCATTCATTATACATTCGTTTTTGACGTTTCTTCTTCATCTTGAACACCTAATAAATTTTGCCATTTTTTATACGGAGCGCTATTTGGATCTACATATCCTTTTGCATGCGAGCGATCCCACAATTGTTTAATAAACATTTCTTTCTCTTTCTTTGCCACCATATCGGCACCTGTACCGTAATAGTTCTGGAAATACAACTCGATTTCATCAAGGAATAGTCTTAATAATTCATCTGATGTTTCTTCTAACGTCGGATCATACTTCGCTTCACGGTCATACATTAAAATCATATCTAAAAGATTGTGGACATGTTCTTTTCTAAGCCATCTTACATCTTGGGCTCCTAATACGAACGGATGTGTATATAAATGTCCACCTTGTATCATCGCCTTTTCTTGCTCTTCTTCAAATCGTGACAAGATGTTTTCATAAATAAACGGATTATGAAGCAACGCTCTGTGTAATTTATAACTTTCGCTTGAAATATTTTTCCCCATCGACTGAATTAAAAAGCTACGTCCTACACCGTTATATTGATACACAAACTGTCCATCAACAGCAACTAAACTAATCCAGCGATACATATATGCGTATAGTAATGCACGATTACATTTATCATAATCTAATTTTGTTTGAGTCGCGTTTAAATCTGGCATAAAGGCTGGTAAATGCCAATACTTATCTAAATGCGGCGTTAAACTAGATTTTTTACTATTTAATTTGTTTACACGGCGATAATACGATTGGAAATAGTCACCTTTATCATTCATAAATCCATTTGAAATATGTCCTGATGATAATTTAGGAAAGTCTTGCAGCGATAAGCCGTAATGCGCTCGATAACAGATCACTTCAAATGGCGAAAAGGCTTCATGTACTGTATCTTTTTCTTTAAACATTTCTTGAATTAATTCCTCTTGCAACTCTTTCTTTAAAGAAGGATGTATACCCCAATATTGTAATTCCCTATGATGAGCAACTTTCGGAACGAATGGACTCGCTAAATGGAACAGGTCTTCAATTTTTTCACGAACGTATTCATCGCGATCACGTTTCTTATAATCTGCTTCTTTTCGCAACGCTTCAATAATATTCAGTTCTAATTTATCACGATAGCGTACTTGCAGTTCGTCATAACAATAGCTCAGTATATGTTCTCGGTAGAAATCCTCTACCTTTTTCGACTGAATCTCTTCTGTTTTCGCATCACGACAGTATTCCCCGTACAAACTCATATAAATTTCCGCTGATATATCTTTCGGTAGTACACCTAAATTTAAATGTTGCTGCATATCTTGCCATATCTTTTCTTGCAGCTGTTCCTCAGCTAATACATATACATTCGTCGGGTTTGTTTTCCCTTCAAATTCCTTACTGCGCTTTTGGATTTCAAACAGTAAATTTTCACGTGTTTCATGTAAATTATCAAAAAATCTTTCCCAATATTGAATCATTTTATTAACTGCTTGATATAGCGATTGATATACAAGTTCTAATAGCATTTCTTTTCGATATTCATTTAATTTGTGTACATATTGCGTTACGATGTCTTCAAATTCTCTTTTGAATAAACGTTGCTGATTATTAATCATTTTTCCGAACCAGCCTTGTTGTTGAGCAATTTCTACTCGGCGTACAGCCGTTACCGTTCCATCAATATTACCCACATTAAATTTTTTATCGTAATTTTGAATTACATTACGCTTTTGTTCATTATTTTCATGTAGTCGATTCATTTTTTCTACTAACTGCTTTCGAATTTCATATAACATAAAACGTGCTGCTACTGGGTGAACGGGATCTGTTTTCTTTAAAAACCATGTATTTAATTGATAGGACTGCCCTTCAGAGCCACTTGGTGAAAAGCGGTCTGATTCAATCATGTCATATAAAAGTGTCGTTACATGTTCATGTACCCGGCTCGGAATCGCATACGCATATAAACGAACCGCATGATCCACTCTTGCCACTTCACCCTTCATTTGTTCCATCATTTTCAGTTTCGTAGCTGAAATTTTACACTCATGTTGCAGACGATTTAATTCCTCATCTTTTTGCACCGTTCGTTGTACATAACTTTCTACAGCTTCTAAAAAAAGTTTTGATTTCGCAACTCCGAGCTTACCACCCTCTGCTCCTTCACGTGTTTCATTGTACATTTGTCTATAGAAAATATGAGCTTGCTCTGGACGGGTAGCAAGATGCTCCAAGTCCTCTAAATAACTTTTACCTCTCTCCGGCTTTTCACGTTGCATCCCACGTTTTACATCTTGATCGTATCTTTGTTTCTTCTCTTGAAACAGTTGATCTAAATGAAGCCACGATTCATCTAAACCTTGCACAGCCCATTTTAAAGCACAATATTTTAACACATGTTCATATGGATAAATGAGTTTTGCCGTTCCTGCCCCGCAATATCGTCCTTTTCCGCTTGATTCTGCTAATTGCTGAATTTGATTGTCTTCCTGTGCAAAATGACTTGTGGACATCGGGCTAAATAACTGTAAATAAATTGTATTTGCCATCTGTTCCATATAGTCTGATAAATTGTGTAAATGGTGTCCATGTAGGTTTTCGTAATCGTATAAGAAACAATAATTGTACGGTAAATGATGTTGTTTAATTGTATGATTCGTTCTTCCGTCTTCATCTACTTGATCAGGGCGATACTCTAATTCAATTGTTACACCGCCGCGTTTTGATAATTCTCCAGTAGACCCGAGCGTAATAGCATGTAATTCTTTTAACGATGCATAGCCATTTGCTTGCACCGTTTCAAATTCTTTCGCGCTAACCGTTCTCGTCTTTACTAAAACATCCGGCATTAAAAACGCACCGCGTATTAAAATGTTATGATGCTGCAATTTCTTCCGAAGCATTTCACGTAAATATAAAGCAATTTGCAGAAACATCCCTGAACCTGTTCCGCCTGCTAGTGATGTTACTATAATGACACGCACACCATATTCCGTTTGATCACTTGTAACCGGAAAAATCTTCTCGATTTCTTGCCAAAAAGACGTCAATTTATCTTCTTTCATCGCAGCACGTAACGCTAAACGTGAAATGACGCGTAACTGTCCTGCTCCTTCTGTTAATGGTTTATCAAGTATAGTCGGATCCATCGGAAACCACTCTGGGATCGTTGGATCTCCCGCAATATATTCCCTAGGCGTTTTACTAGAACTTGTTTGTGTCTTAAACTTTCGAATATGATCGAATTTACTTAATGTATTCACATCTGTATCAAATACGTGCATTGCTACCTTTTTCCGGCGCTCTTCAGGCAGTTTTTCATATATTTGATGCGTCACAGTACTACCGATTCCACCTAAACCAATTAATATTGTTGGAACTTGTAATGTCATGTGAACCACCTTCCTATTCTTGCTTGTTTGAAAAAAGGGAAAGAGGATCAATACTCCATCCCCTTCTTATCCCTACCTACTATTCACATTCGTACTTGTAAATCTCTTTACCATATCCCCTATCAATTAGTAAAAGTTCATTTGGATATAGTGTCTTATGTTCCATTCCTACTTCATCCTCTGCTATAAACATTCCATCAATAATCATTCCAACTACTTGTGATTCTTTCGCTACAAAGACAGATTTCGAACCTTTCTTCGCTATAAACGTAACGGATTGCACGGTTTTTCTTTCTGCTCTAAATGGGATACCAAAATAATGGTTCCACCATTTATTTCGAAGTAATTCTGGTTCAGATTGATATAGCCAATCTTTCGCTACCTCTTGATCCCATTCATAATACAGTAGTGCTTTCCGGTGAAATCTTGGCCGAACAATCCATCCTAAAACAATGATTCCTACTGCTAGCAGTAATAAAGTGATAGGAATGACAAACTTAAAAATAAGCGCATATTTTTCATAAAACGGAGCATCTTGAATATGGAATGTTATGTTTTTCTTTACTTCTTGTAACTTTGAATCCTGCATTACGATGGTAGCTTCTACGGTGCCGGTATCTGTAAAATTAAATGTGTCGGAGTAATAGGGACGAGGATAAACATAGATTTGATTTCCATGTTGCTTTATTTCATAATTGATTGATTGTTTAGATGTGACACCAGTAGATTTTAATAGTTTTTTTACAGCTTCTTCTGTCATTAACTTACCATCTAACTGTGGTTGTAAAACAAATGGTTTACTATTCTCTAAATTTGTCACTTTTTCTTCATAATCTTTTGTAACAGTTTGAAGTGATAATTTCGGTTTCTCAGCTGTTTCAATTTTAAATTCTTTCGTCTGTCTATAAAACCCCTTTATATTCATATGAACTTTCCCGCGTACTAACCCTTTACCAAGCTTCGTTTCGTAATAAAACACATGCCTTTTATCGTTCCACTTCATTGCATATTGTTTTCCATCTATTTCTACTTCTGCCTGAAAGTAAGAAGACTGAACTGGCAACTCCGTAGGCTTTGCTTCAATAACAGCAGTAACACCTTCGTACATGTTCTCTACATTTTTTTGACTACTATCATCTTTGTCATAAGTAGAAACCGTATAATTAAGCGCTGGTTCAACTAATACTTGTAGTCCTTCTTTCTCAATGTCCTGATCCACTTCTATCGTATAAGTTCCTGGTTTAATAACTTCCTCATTTTCCGTACTTATATGAACTATATTTCCGAACAATTTTGCTTCTCCTGGTGCATGTATGGAAAAAGAAGATTGTAATTGTAATGGTTTAGAAATTTGTGTGACCTGATAATCGGGCAGAGAAGGCGATTGTCGTACAAGCGTCATACGCTTTAACGGAAATGGTGTTGTAATCTCTACTCTTTTCCCCACTACTTTCGTTTTTACAATCGATTCAACAGAGGAGAATGGATCACGATTTGCAACTAATGCTGCCACTTGATTTACACTTTTTACAATGCCATCTTCTCCGCTTGACGGCATCGTAACACCATTTATCTCTTTCTTCCATATTTCCTTGAACGTATTTAGTTGTTCTTTTTCTTGTTGTCCTAAATCTTCTTCCATCGTAATTAAGACTGGATGTAACGATATCTTTTTTGTATCCATTTCTTTCTTAAACTGGGCTAATTTCTGCAAAATTTGTTCTTTTCCGCCAACCTTATCTTTCTCTAAATCATTAAATGCCCCGTCAGTTAATACAATAAGCCAAAATTCACGTTTTCCATCTATATCTGCTTCCTTTTTTATAGATTGCATCGCCGTTTCTACCGCGCTAAATGGAGTATTTAAATACGTTTTCCACGCTCCAATTCCCTCAATTTCTGTTTGCCTTTTATCCTTCGTTAACGAAATGTTTAATGGATCATTCGGCTTACTCATTGGAACGTAAGAAAATTTATCTTTTTCATCCAATAGCGCAACTAAACTTTGCAAAGCATAATTGGCATATTTCCAGCGATCGTTATTTCTCATGCTGCCCGAATCGTCATATACAAGTGAAACGACCCTTTCCTTTGCCTCCTCTCCTTTTGCAAAAGCTGATAAAGGTAAACATATAAATAGAAACAACATGAACGTGGCACAAATTCGGATTTTCATGATGAGGCTTCGCCACCTTTGTAGACAAATTCCTATGTTTAAATTTATGAGAGGAAACAAGATATATGACTTGTATTTTAGGACAACTAACCCACCATAACCTTATTATGTAAACAGATCATACACTTGGTAATATTCCTTCTAGCATTCTCTATCCAATTATATAAGTAAAAAAGCCTGTTTAAGCTCCACGCTTAAAACAGACTTTTCCTACTTTTTATTTTAAAAACGCATAACAAAAAGTTTGATTTTTGACTTAACACATCACTTCTATTGTAAATCCACCAGGTGCTTCAATATAAAACGTATACGCATGGGCATGCTTAGGAGGCTCGACCAAAAATCCATCTTCCTTCAATCTTCGATTTATCTTGTCTACTTGTTCTTCACTTTCTTGTGGAAATCCTACATGAAATGTTTTTGGATACTGAACTTCTTTCCCTTTCATTAACGTTAGTATAAATCCATCATTATCACGCATAACTGCAAAGGCATTCCCCCTTGTTCCACTACAAGTTAAGCCAAAATACTTTTCTAAAAACTCTCTTGCAGCTACTACATCTGCAACTGTTAAATTAAGATGTTTAATTCCCAACTCATCACCTTCTTTCTTAATTTTCTAACATTTTATCATACAATTAAAAAACACGCCTTTCACAGCGTGTTTCATTGCTTTACATACAATTCAACAATCGGATTCTCTTTATGATCCGCATGCAAGCGTATATTCTCTTCACCTGTATTATAAATACTAGCTAATAACATTATCGTTAACACATTAGGTGTCTTCGCATCACTTCCGTATTTTCTCTCAAGCGCTTCCTTATATTCAAAATCTAAATCCCCCTGCACATATGTATACACTTCAAAACCATCTTCTAAATTGCAAACTACTGTATCAATAATATCTGTCCCTACTTGCTTCTTCATTTCCTCTCGTAACGCTTCAATAAAATCTTCCCATGGTACTTCGTATGTCTGAAACTGATCTGTAGATTTCATGCCTTTTCCTCCTTATATATCCTCTTCTTATATTTCCCCTTTCCTATAACAATTATGATAGATAGGGCATTCGTACAAGCCGCACTTGTCCCCCTTACATATCGTATTACTGTAATGCGGAAGGAGGAAAGAATATGCATAGACAAAAATGTTATCATACATGCCAACGTTATTTCGGAAAAGTTGTTCGGATTGAAGACCGTGATGGCCGTATACATTTAGGTAAAATAATCGATGTGACACAAAACTCTGTATGGATCGAACCGGTGCAACAGCGCTCATCTTTTGATTCAGGGTTCGGATACTACGACGCTTATGCAAACGGTGGTTGTGACCTTTGTGGAGGCCTTAGCAGGTGTGATAGTTGTGGATTCGGATGCGGTGGTGGATTCAGCAGCTGCGGATGTGGTGGTCGTGGTTGTAGTAGTTGTGGTTGCGGCGGCTGGGGAGGCGGCGGTTGTGGCTGGGGTGTTGAACTCGGATTTGGTTTCATCTTCGGAATTACATTAGCTGCATTATTTTTCATTTAACATAGTAAAGAGTTGGCTACCTTTAGCCAACTCTTTTTCTTTATTTTTCACATATAAAAATACGATGCCCTAAAATGTGTTGGTACATAAGCCGTACATTTTCATGCTGTGCCCACGCCTCATATAACTCATTCGGAATATGTGAGGATACATTCCATTCTGGCTCTTCTACAGAGCCAGAGATTGTTTCTGCAATCGTGCCACCACCCGCAATTGTAATTCTTTTAAAATTTGCTTTCTGAAATAATTGTACCCACTCATTCTCAGTTAACAGTTCTTTCATGCCATATAATTGGGCGATTTTTTCTTCCTCACCCTTATCAATGTGCCTATCAATAATCATTTCAATGACAACAAGCTTACCGTCCTGCTGTAATACACGATAACACTCCGAGATAACCCTTTCTTTATCTGTAAAAGCGATGATTGATTCTCCAAGTACGAACTCAAATGAGTTATTCAAACACGGTAAATTCTCTACATTTCCTTCAATTAATTGTATATCTAACCCTTCAAACAACCATCTATCTTTTGCCTTTTGAATCATAATTTCATTCTTTTCAACCGCTGTTACTTTATAACCAAATTCCCTTGTCATATATGCCGCTGTTTTCCCCGTACCGCAACCTATCTCAAGGACATTCGCTCCATATTTAAAAGGCAGTTGTGCTAACAATTGTTTTGTTAACGTAAAACCACCAGGATGAGCACTTCCTATTCCGTAATAAGCTAGGAAATCGATGTATGTGTTTCGTTTCATGGGATTCTCCCTTTTTTATTTTATATATTCGAGGACGGAAGAAAAGTGCATAGAAAAAGGGGGCGTATTGTACGCCCCTCATCTTACTTATCCTCTGTAATATATGCCCATTTATAGCTGTAGTCTCCACCAACTGGATGGTGAACAATACCTTTTACTTTCTGTCTTTGAACGATAGCATCACCACGTTGATATAATGGTGCAATTACAGCATCATCAAGTAACATTTTCTCAGCTTTTAGTAAGCTATCCCAACGTTCTTTCGTTTTCGTTAATAGCTCGCCTTTACCTTTTTCTACAATTTCATCATATTTTGGATTTGAATATCCAGTTTGGTTATGAGGACCATTTGTAACGAACATATCAATGAATGTCATTGGATCTAAGTAATCAGGGCCCCAACCAGCGTAAGATAAATCATAATCTAAATCTGATTCTAATTTTAACTTTTGTTTAAACGGTTGATTTTTCAAGTTCACTGTTAACCCTGGTAAGTTTTTCTCAAGTTCTCCTTTTAAGAACTCCCCTACTTTTTTCGCATTATCGCTATCGTAGTTTAATAGCTCAATCGTTACTTGCTCTTTTCCAAGTTCTTTTTTCGCTTTTTCCCAATGCTCTTTTGCTTTTTTCACATCTGTTTTTAAAATATCTCCGTTATCTTTACGGAAGTCTTTTCCATCTGGACTCTTCGCAAATTCTTTTGGTACTAAGTAATCTGCCGGTGTAGATCCGTCATTTAAAATAACGTTCGTTAAGCCTTTTTTATCATATGCCTTTGCAATCGCTAAACGTAAATCTTTGTTTTTTAATACTGTATCTTGCCCACCACGTTTTTGGTTTAAACGTAAGAAGAACGTTGATGGTGTTTTTTGTGTATAGAAGTCTGGATTTGATTTATATTTGTCAACCATTTCAGATGTAAGTCCCGCACGATCGATTTGTCCACTTTCATATAAGTTTACACGTGTACCGCTATCTTTTACTACGTTAAAGTTGATTTCATCTAACTTAACTGTTTTATTATCCCAATATTGTGCATTTTTCTTTAATTTCCATCCTTCTTCATGTTTCCAGTCTGTTAATGTAAATGGTCCGTTGTATAACGTTGTATCTGCTTCTAAACCAAATTTTTCACCTTTTTCTTTTACGAATTTTTCATTTAACGGATAGAATGTTCCGAATGAAGTTAATTCTACAAAGTAAGGAACTGGATTTTCTAATTCTACCTCTAATGTGTAATCATCTACAGCTTTTACACCTAACGTATCAAGTGGTGCTTTCCCATCATTAATTGCTTTTGCGTTCTTTAAATCAAACATAATGTATGCATATTCCGCTGCTGTATTTTTATCTACCGCACGTTTCCAAGCAAACACGAAATCCTTCGCTGTTACAGGGTCTCCATTTGACCATTTTGCATTTTTATTTAATGTAAATGTATACTTTTTACCATCATCACTCTTTTTATATGATTCAGCAACCCCTGGAGCTGCCTTATTATCTTTATCAAGTCGATATAAACCTTCCATTACGTTGTTTAAAGCTAGAAACGATACTTGGTCTGTCGCTTTAGCAGAGTCCATAGATGGAATCTCTTGAGACTCTGTTAAATTAAGCACTTGCTTCGCCGCTAACTTTCCGCCTTCTTTTTCACCACTTTTCGGTGTTGTGCTTGCCTTCTCTTTATCTCCTGATCCAGAGCAAGCTGTTAATGCCATACTCATTACTAAAACTGGTGCTACGACCGCTGTCAATTTTTTCATCTTTTTTCTCTTCATTTTTTTGTACCCTCCCCAATTATATGTACGATATTAACATTTAGAAATTCTCTACTAACTTTCGTTATCAGAAAATTCTTATTAATTAATATTCTACTGTTTTTTTAGATTTTGTAAAGTATTTTTGTAAATTTCTAAATATTTATTTTTTTATTATAGTAACTTGCTGTTTTAACTACTATATGAATTATCCCCCGTCTACTATATGTAAACATCCCTTCCCTTATTCCAATCTATTACTACGTTCTATATTTTTCTTATTAGCCTGAGGTCTCTTACTATCATTCATCTGTCTTACTACTTACTGACCTCTCTATTTTCCTCCGATAGAACCTTCCTAATTACCTACCCGATTCTCAATAGGCTAACGAGATTTATTCCCTTATGCATACTAAAAAGCATTTCAAAAGCAGCTCAGCCACTTTTGAAATGCTTTCACTTTATTTTTTTCCGCCATCCTCAGTTACATACGCCCACTTAAAGCTATATTCTGGACTGATGTTATGTTTCACAATTCCTTTTACATTCGGTTTCATTACGTACGATCTTCCTGTTTGATATAAAGGAACTAACCCTGCATCTTCTTCAAGGAATAACTTTTCAGCTTTCCCTAACGTTTCCCAGCGTTTTTTCGCATCACTCATTAATTCATTACCTGCTTTTCCTACCATTTCATCGTATTTTGGATTTGAATAACTCATTTGGTTGTACGGGCTCTTCGATTCAAACATATCAATAAATGTCATTGGATCCGCATAGTCTGGACTCCAACCTGCATAAGAAATTTCATAATCTTGCGCAGTTTCTAATTTTAATTTTTGTTTGAACGGCTGAATTTTTGTATTAATCGTTACACCTTTTAAATTTTTCTCAATTTGATCTTTTACATAGTCAGCAATCTTTTTCGCAGTTCCATCATCATAACTTAGCAATTCAATTGTAACTTGATCTTTTCCAAGTTCTTTTTTCGCTTCTTCCCACGCTGCTGCTCCTTTTTTCGGATTATATTTCAGACCATTTTTAAATGTATCTTGATAATCTTTACCATCTGGCCCTGTCGCAAGTCCTTTTGGAACCAATTGATCTGTTGCTTTTGATCCATTATTTAAAATTACATTTGCCAATCCTTTTTTATCAACTGATAATGCAATTGCTTCACGAAGTTTTTTGCTCTTTAAAGGCGTGTCTTGTCCGTTACGTTTTTGATTTAAACGTAAGAAGAATGTACTTGATTCCGCATACTCACCATATTCTTCTTTGTTCGATTTATATTTATCTACAAACTCTCCTGATAGTAATGTAAAATCAATTGATCCTGTATCATATAAGTTTACTTTCGTTGCAACCTCTTTTACTACACTATAGTTAATTTCTTCTAATTTCACAGTCTTTTTATCCCAGTACTTATCATTTTTCTTCAGCTGCCAACCTTGTTCATGTTTCCATGAAGACATAACGAATGGACCGTTATACACAGTTGTATCTGCTTCTAAACCGTACTTATCACCTTTTTCTTTTACGAATTTTTCATTTAATGGATAGTATGATGGGAATGCTAATAAATTTAAGAAATACGGTACCGGTTTTTCTAATTCTACTTCCAGCGTGTAATCATCTACCGCCTTCGCTCCTAATTCAGTTACAGGTTTTTCTCCTTTATTAATCGCTTCCGCATTTTTAATATAGTAAGCAATAAATGCATATTCTGCCGCAGTATTCTTATCAAGTAAGCGCTGCCATGCGAAAACGAAATCTTTCGCTGTTACAGGATCACCATTTGACCATTTTGCATCTTTTCGCAGTTTAAACGTATACTTTTTACCATCTTCACTTTTCGTACTAGACTCTGCCGCAGCAGGAATTGGCTTGTTATCTTTATCAAGGCGATATAGGCCTTCCATCGTGTTCCCTAAAATTTGCGCACCTAATGTATCAGTAGATTTAGAAGTATCCATCGTCGGAATTTCTTGGTTTTCCGTACGATTTAATACTTGTTTCGCTGCATATTTAATATCAGATTTTTTTTCTTCCCCACTATTTGATGTAGTAGTCGTTTTCTTTTCCCCACCTGACCCAGAACATGCTGTCAATGCAACACTCATCGCTAAAACTGGTACTACAACTGCCGTTAACTTTTTCATCTTTTTTCTCTTCATTTTTGTACCCTCCCTAATTATATGTACATTACCAACCCTTGAGAGACCCCTTACTAAAGATTCGTTTTTCAGAAAATTACAACTAATGTTATTCTACTCTTTTTTTTCGCATTTGTAAATAGTTTAATTTTAAATATTCTGACTTTTATTCTAGTAGGATTTATCCCCCATCTACTATATGTACATACTATACACCTTATTCTCCTCTATTTAACCATACTAAAAATTAGTATTTTAAGCTCACAAAAAAAGCATTTCAAAGTAGCTAAGCTACTTTGAAATGCTTTTTTAACTCTATTATTTTTCAGTTACATATGCCCATTTAAAGCTAAATTCTGGACTGATATTATGTTTTACTACTCCCTTTACATTTGGTTGTAAAACATAAGAATCTCCACGTTGATATAAAGGTACAATCGCTACATCTTCTTCAAGTAATGTTTTTTCAGCTTTTCCTAACTCTTCCCAACGTTTTTTCGCATCGCTCATTAATTCCGTTCCAGCTTTTTTCACCATGCCATCATATTTAGGGTCAGAGAAGCTCATTTGGTTATGAGAATGTCCAGTCTCAAACATATCTAAGAACGTCATTGGATCTGCATAATCCGGATTCCATCCGCCATACGAAATATCATATTGTTGTTCAGTTTCTAATTTTAGTTTTTGCTTAAATGGTTGAAGTTTAATATTAACTGTTACACCTTTTAGGTTTTTCTCAATCTGATCTTTAATATATTCGCCAACTTTTTTCGCATTACCAGTATCGTAGTTTAAGAATTCAATCGTAACTTGATCTTTTCCAAGTTCTTTTTTCGCTTCTTCCCAAGCTGCAGCAGCTTTTTTAGGATTTGGTTTCAAACCGTTTTTAAATGTTTCTTGGAAATCTTTACCGTCCGGTCCAGTTGCTAACCCTTTTGGTACTAAGAAGTCAGCTTCTTTTGATCCATCATTTAAAATTACATTTGCTAAATTCTTTTTATCAATTGATAGCGCAATTGCTTCACGTAATTTTTTGCTCTTTAATGGCGTGTCTTGTCCATCACGTTTTTGGTTCATACGAATGAAATACGTACTCACTTGTGAATATGTGCCAAATTCATCTTTCTTGCTTCTATATTTATCAACGAACTCTCCATTTAATAAAGCAAAGTCAACTTGACCGCTATCATATAGATTGACTAAAGTCGCAGCCTCTTTAACAACACTAAAGTTAACTTCTTCCAGTTTCACAGTCTTTTTATCCCAATATTGATCATTTTTCTTTAATTGCCATCCTTGTTCATGCTTCCAATCTTTAAGAACGAACGGTCCGTTATAGACAGTTGTATCAGACTCTAAACCGAACTTCTCGCCCTTTTCTTTTACGAACTTTTCATTTAATGGATAATATGATGGGAATGCTACTAAGTTTAAGAAGTACGGTACTGCTTGCTCTAACTCAACTTCAAGCGTAAGATCATCTACTGCTTTTACTCCTAATTCAGTTACAGGTTTTTCTCCTTTATTTACTACTTCTGCATTTTTAATCGGGAATGCGATAAATGCATACTCAGCAGCTGTTTTTGGATCTAATAGACGTTGCCAAGCGTATACGAAATCTTTCGCAGTTACTGGATCTCCATTTGACCATTTTGCATCTTTGCGTAGTTTGAACGTATATTTTTTACCATCTTCACTTTTCGTGCTAGATTCTGCTGCTGCTGGAATCGGCTTATTATCTTTATCAAGACGATATAACCCTTCCATCGTATTACCTAGCATTTGTGAAGATACTGTATCAGTTGATTTTGAAGAGTCCATCGTCGGAATCTCTTGTGTTACTGTTCGATTTAACACTTGTTTTGCTGCTAATTTTTCCCCTGATTTACTATCTCCACTAGAGCTAGAATTTGTGCTTGTCTTCTTATCTCCACCTGATGTAGAACATGCTGTTAACGCCATGCTCATTGCTAAAACCGGTGCTACAACTGCTGTTAGTTTTTTCATTTGTTTCTTTTTCATTTTGTACCCTCCCTAATTCTTAACGATAGCTATTAAAGAATTTTCTGATAATTCTGTTTTTCTCTATATATTTATCAGACGATTCTTACTAATTCTTATTCTACTAATTTTTTAATTTTTGCAAAGTATTATTATTGAAAATTTTTAAAAAATTATTTTTTTACAGTAATATTCATAAAAATTCCATACTTTGTTCAAACCTTATTTCGCATTCATACACATTCGTTGTTTTAATCACTTTCATCTCATTTACCACTTGAATACTTGTTAATTATTGCTAATAAATAATGCATATATCTAAAAACATCTTTTCTACAAAAATAAAAAAGTCAGCAAAGCTGACTTTTTACCCGACCATTTTCTCTCTTTTCATTTCCTCTACTACTCTCGTATACTTCTCATCATCAAATTCATTTTCACTTTTCGCAACAACTACAGTTGCAATACCGTTACCAATTAAATTAACGATAGCACGTGCTTCTGACATGAAACGATCTACACCAAGTAATAACGCTAAACCTTCTAATGGGATAACATTCATTGCAGATAGAGTAGATGCTAGTACAATGAATCCCCCACCGGTTACTGCTGCTGCTCCTTTAGATGTAACTAACAAAATAGCTATTATAGTTAATTGTTGACCTAGTGAAAGATCGACGTGAAAAACTTGCGCTAAAAATATAGTTGCCATTGATAAATAAATCGTTGTTCCATCTAAGTTAAAAGAGTAACCTGTTGGAATGACTAAACCTACTACCGGCTTCGAACACCCGAAGTCTTCCATCTTTGTCATCATCCGCGGCAGTACTGATTCTGACGATGATGTCCCGAGAACAATAAGTAATTCTTCTTTAATATGCGCTAAATATTTCCACAAACTAAATTTGTACAGTTTACAAATAAAATTTAAAACAATAAAAACAAATAATGCCATTGTCGCATATACACAAATCATTAATTTACCAAGTGGTATGAGCGTGCTTAAACCATACTTCCCAATTGTAAATGCCATCCCACCGAATGCTCCAACCGGTGCTAATTTCATTACAATTGATAAAATGTTAAAAAATATTTTCGATAATCTTTCAAAAAAGTCAATAACCGGTTGTCCATTTTTCCCTAACATCGTTAACCCTGCGCCGAATAAAATGGAGAAGAACAGAACTTGTAAAATATCACCTTTGGCAAATGCTTCAAACATGTTAGACGGCACGATATGTAAAAAGAAATCCATCCATTTCATTTCTTGTCCGCTTTGAACATATTGTGAAACATCTCCGCCCTTTAGTTTTGAGGGATCTAATCCATCTCCTGGACGTACAACATTCGCTACGATGATACCAATAATTAAAGCCGCTGTTGTAACAATTTCAAAATATAATAGTGCCTTCCCACCAACACGGCCTACCTTTTTCATACTTCCCATACTTGCAATACCTAGCACAATTGTTAAAAAGATAATCGGTGCAATAACCATTTTAATCATATTGATGAATGTTTCACCAATTGGCTTCATTTGTTGTCCAACACTCGGCCAAATTGCCCCTACTGCAATACCACAAATAATAGCCACAATAACTTGGAATGTTAAATTCTTTACGATTCTCATTTTTGATACTCCCCTGTATTTTCATTTCTCCCATACTATTTCAATAATTGCTAATGATATATTCTATGTAATAGCCCCCCTGTTATTTAACTTAAACTATAATTTATGTTACACTATTATCTTAAACTTGAAAATAGTATATAACATTTAAGGATAAAAGACATACTATTTAACATAATAAAAAAGCAGACATTACATCTGCTTTAATTCTCCTCAATCTGTTTTTCACTTAATCCTAGATGTGTTCTAAGAGTATTACTCAAACTCTGTAGATCTTTTTTATTAGGATTATAATAATATACACGTTGCCCGTTTGGGCCATTAGGTAAGTATAAATCATCACCAGCTAATTGTATTTTTTCAACTGAACCGTTTAAACCGTATTTATAAAAAGATAAAATATCATCCATTACTAAATTTGTTTTAAAATCACCATCAACCGCCTCAACTATTTTTTCTAGCTTCGTAACCGATCCTACACTTTTTAATTTACTTAAAATCGCTTCAATAACCAGTTGTTGGCGCTGTCCTCTCATTGCATCACTATCAATATGGCGCGTTCTTGCTAGTGCAAGTGCTTCTTCCCCATTTAATTTTTGTAATCCTTTTTTCAAATGAATCGCATCAGGTTCATCTTTACTATTTTGCTCCGTAAATTCAACTGGGACATCCACTTCAATACCATCTAACCCATCAACAATTTTAGTAAAGGAACCAAAATTAAATTTCACAAAGTAATCAACAGGCACCTGTAACAATTTCTCTACCGCTTCCACAGAAGCTTGCGGTCCTCCATCTTTACCATTTTTAACGAAACCACTTCCATATGCATGGGTTATTTTATCTTTTTTCTTTTCAACTGGAACATATGTATATGTATCACGCGGTATGCTCGTTAATTTCACTGTTTTATCGTCTTTATTAAAAGTCGCTAACAATAATGCATCTGTATGAAATGCACCATTATATTCCTTTTGTCGTTCTTGATTTTCATCAATTCCCATAATTAAAAGTGAAACATGATTTGCAATTGGCTTTACAGATTTCTCACGTAAATTGGATTTTTCACCTCGTGCTAAATTCAAATTAGATTTTTGTACAAGACTAGAAGTTTTCATATATACATAGGCTCCATAGCCAATTCCACCAAATAGTAATACCGCCAGTAGTAAACTTATTATCTTTTTCTTTTTATATTTTTGCTTATTTTTCTCTTCTCTTAAAAATGAATGATTCCCCATTTACTCTCCTCCTGTTTCTATTCATCCAATATGTTTTTCATTTTTTCATATTTAGCGCTATCCTTTTGAAACATACTTTCTTTCAATCCCTTATCTATTTGTATCCATTCAGTCGTAACTGAATATTGAATCAAGCCTTCTTGAAAACTAAGAAATTTCAACATAATCCCTGTATTTTTCTCCACAACCATTTCGAATTTCCCTCTTAAATCTTCAGAGGTGCTAACAGGCATCTCTATGTTTATAACTCCTTCAATTTTGTAGCAATCTAATCCAAGATATTTCGTTTCTTTATAATTCCAATCTTTATATCGAATTAATAAATCTGCGAATTCTGATTGAATACTATATTTAGCTAGCCCTACATATTCATCATCATATCTCTTTTTCTCATCTGATTTTCTCACTAACCTTTCCGTAGGATTTAATTTTAATAGTTCATTGTTTCTTTCTTTCGGGTTCCATTTTGTCTCTTTATAGGTATACTTCTCATCATCAAACTCTTTTTTCTTGCCCTCGTTATATATAATTGTTCGTTTTTTGGCTAGTTTATCTTCTTTCGAAGAGATACCTCTTTGTTTCTCCGTATCAATCGCATACTTATATGTTGTAGCAATTCTTGATGAGCTAGAATATTCCTCAAATTGTCCTGAAATATTTTTAAAATAATCAATAGAATCTAGCATTTTTTGATGAATCTTTTCTTTATCTGGATAATGTACATTCGATTTTATTTCTTCTTCATTTTCATAATCAGAAAACGCTTTTTTCTTTACATATTCAAATACTCCACCATTTTGCGCAAAACTTTGTATAGAAAACTCAGACATAGATACCACTGAAAGTATACAAACCGCTGCACTAATTATCATCATATGAATTTTGTAACTCTTCTTTTTTACCTTAAGATTATGTAGCGTGCCATTAATCTTTTCATTTAACTCTGGAGGTACTATAACATTTTCATCTTTTATTCTCTTTTTTAATTTCTCATCAAATAATTTTTCATTATCCATCCTTTACACCCCCTATTCCATCTTTAATCGTTTTTGTAGTTGTTCCCTCGCACGTGATAATCTTGATTTCACTGTTCCTTTCGGTATTTCTAACAGCTTTGCTACACTCTCTTGATTCATGTCTTCATAGTAATAAAGCACCGTAACAGCTCTTAATTCTTCATGTAACGATTGAATCGCATTACACAAATCTATATCTTCATACTGATCACACGCACTCATAATATAATCATTCTCTTCTGTCACAATTACATTTTTATACGCTCTAATAATATTGTTACACTCATTTATTAGTATTCGAATTAACCAAGTTTGAAAAAATTCTTCTTTTTTTAATTTTTTTATATTTTCATAGGCTTTTAAAATTGTTGTCTGTATCGCATCCTCTATATTTGTCTCATCACGTAACATCGCCTTTGCTATTCGATACATCTTCGCTTTTTCTGTATGTATAAGCGCTATAAAGGCTTCATGATCACCTTTTTTCGCTAAAGAAACATCCGTTTCTTCTTTTACAATCATTTTATATAAAGGGATTACTTTCACAATTGCTCCTCCTGTTTCATCCTCACTTCATCACTTCCAATTTAACTTTACATATATTAGACGTATGAACCTAGAAAAAGGTTCACTTTTTTGAATATTTTTGTAACTAAAAAGATAAATATCCTTTATAAGGATGCAATAACATGCCCATCAACTTAAGAGTGAGCACAACCTGAGCTTTCGACTCATCGGATCAAAACATTCCTAAAATAAAAGCATACTCTTAAAAATAAGCATCTCAAATAAACCCT
>NZ_JAKUFX010000079.1:0-28383 GCF_022663635.1 Bacillus cereus group sp. BfR-BA-01356
AGGGTTTATTTGAGATGCTTATTTTTAAGAGTATGCTTTTATTTTAGGAATGTTTTGATCCGATGAGTCGAAAGCTCAGGTTGTGCTCACTCTTAAGTTGATGGGCATGTGTAAAAAAGCTATAAGTAAATATTTCAGGAGGTTTTTTATGAAAAAGAAAATAATTATTGCAATTGTTGCTTCTGCTATAACAATGACTCATTTTGTAGGAAATACTTATGCAGATTCGAAAACAGAGGTTTCTGTTACAGCTCCCTACAATACAAATCAAATAGCGAAATGGTTAGAAGCACATGCAAAGCCTTTAAAAACAACTAATCCAACTGCATCTCTTAATGATTTGAAACCACTTAAGAATATGGTAGGTTCAGCTTCAATTGTAGGTTTAGGTGAAGCTACGCATGGGGCTCATGAAGTTTTTACAATGAAACACCGCATTGTTAAGTATTTAGTATCTGAAAAGGGCTTTACCAATCTAGTTTTAGAAGAGGGATGGGACAGGGCCTTGGAACTTGATCGATATGTTCTTACTGGTAAGGGAAACCCAAGCCAACATCTAACACCTGTATTTAAGACGAAAGAAATGCTAGATTTACTTGATTGGATTCGGCAATATAATGCTAATCCAAAACATAAATCGAAAGTACGTGTCATCGGGATGGACATTCAATCAGTAAACGAAAATGTTTATAATAATATAATAGAATATATTAAAGTAAACAACTCAAAACTGTTGCCTAGAGTAGAAGAGAAGATAAAAGGGCTTATTCCTGTAACAAAGGATATGAATACTTTTGAAAGCCTTACGAAAGAAGAAAAAGAAAAGTATGTTTTAGATGCTAAACAAATTAGTGCTTTATTAGAGGAAAATAAAAGCTATTTAAATGGGAAATCTAAAGAGTTTGCATGGATAAAGCAAAATGCTCGTATTATTGAACAGTTTACTACAATGTTAGCGACACCTCCTGATAAACCAGCGGATTTTTATTTGAAACATGATATTGCAATGTATGAAAATGCGAAGTGGACTGAAGAACATTTAGGAAAAACCATTGTATGGGGACATAATGGACACGTTTCGAAAACAAATATGCTTTCTTTTATATACCCTAAAGTAGCAGGGCAGCATTTAGCAGAATATTACGGAAAACGGTACGTATCTATTGGAACGTCAGTTTATGAAGGACAATATAATGTCAAGAATAGCGATGGTGAATTTGGCCCCTATGGAACATTAAAATCGGATGATCCAAACAGTTATAACTACATTTTTGGACAGGTCAAAAAAGATCAATTTTTTATTGATTTACGTAAGGCGAATGGCGTGACAAAAAATTGGTTAAACGAACAACATCCAATTTTCGCTGGAATAACTACCGAAGGGCCTGATATACCAAAAACTGTTGATATATCATTAGGTAAAGCATTTGATATACTTGTTCAAATTCAAAAAGTGAGTCCATCTCAAGTACATCAATAAATTTAGAATCATGTGCCTTAATGACAAATTTCATAGTGTTTCATATAACACAATGAAATTTGTTCTATATAGCAAGAAGAATAATCGCATTAGAAAAAATTAGCAGTTTAACTTGTTAAGAGTAAATCGAATCTTCAATATGTAAAGCGCAAAAACACTGAAGCGAAAAGCATCGGTGTTTTTTGCGCTTTCGGGCACAGATGCTACTTCAATCCTATTGTAGAAGTGATTTTGTATGTAAGGAATTTGTAAGGAATAGGTAAGAAAAAAGAGATTTTCATTGTGTAGGATAAAAATATAAGGAGGCATGAAGGGGGGGCAAGTACGGCCTACATATAAAACAAATAATCAGTAACAAGAGTGTTTTAAGGAAAAGAAGTAATTTCTATGGTTAATATGCATATGGAAAAAGAGTGATTTAGAGATTGTTAGGACACAATGGTGTTTGTGAAAATAATGATTAGTACGATAATTGCAAATTCAGTGTTGACTTTTATCATTGGGAGAGTTGATAGCTGTGTGGTTAGTATATGACATAGCTATCAACAATCAATACAATTTAAATAGAAGAGAGGAATTCTTTATGAAAACAAGCAGTAAAATTACATGTGCAAGTCTAGCACTTTTAATAGGTGGAAGTTCCCTGTTATACATAACACCAACATCAATTGTAAAAGCAGAATCTACGCAAAATGTATCTAGTTCGTTACAAACAAGTACGAAAAGCGATCGTACTTCCGTTAAGAAAGCAATGCGAGATGAACTGCAACTTGGATACCCGGGAATACTCGCTCAAATTTCTAAGGGGGGTAAAACTTGGAGTTATAGTGCTGGGATAGCGGATTTGAAAACTAAGAAACCAATGAAAGCAGATTTTCGCTTTCGCATTGGCAGTGTGACGAAAACGTTCATTGCAACAGTTCTACTTCAATTATCTGGAGAGAACCGTTTGAATCTAGACGACTCCATTGAAAAATGGTTACCTGGTGTTATTCAAGGAAACGGATATGATGGTAACCAGATTACGATCCGGCAAATATTGAATCATACAAGTGGTATTGCTGACTATATAAATTCAAAAGACTTTGATATTACGGATATAAAAAAATCATATACGGCTGAAGAATTTGTAAAGATGGGGATTTCACTTCCCCCAGACTTTGCCCCAGGAAAGGGTTGGTCTTATTCAAACACAGGATACGTATTACTGGGGATCCTTATTGAAAAAGTAACTGGCAACAGTTATGCGGAAGAGGTTGAAAATCGGATTATTGAACCGCTTGATTTGTCAAATACATTTCTACCTGGTAATTCAAGCGTGATTCCAGGCACCAAGCATACCCGTGGCTATTTGCAACTAGACGGAGCGAGTGAGCTAAAAGACGTTACTTATATTAACCCAGGTAGCTCGGATGGAGATATGATTTCTACTGCTGACGACTTAAACAAATTCTTCTCTTACTTACTAGGTGGCAAATTACTGAAGGAACAGCAGTTAAAACAAATGCTTACTACAGTTCCTACAAATAGAGAGGGAACCGGATATGGTCTTGGAATCCTTGAAATTAAGCTTCCGAACGGTGTCTCGGTATGGGGACACAGGGGGGCCGTTCCAGGGTTTGCCACTTTTGTTGGTGGAACACTTGGAGGTAAACATACACTCGCTATCAATTCGAACAGTTTTAACATTAATAATCCAGAGTCTTTTAAAAACGTTTTAATTGCTGAATTTAGCAAGTAGGCAAAAAGGAAAACTGGATACATTTATCATTTGTAATTTTAATCGGAATAGATTACCGATTAAAATTAGTATAGAGGGAATTAAGTATCTAGAAATAATCAAACCAATTATGAAGAATGGCTAAGTAAAAGGATTTGTTTATACATTGGCCAATTAAAAGAGCAACAGATATAATGAGTGATTAGTATGTATCTAGTATTGCATTTGTATTGGTATCTTCACGGATTGTAAATTTGTATAAGGTGCGAAGTCTAATTTAAGACTTCGCACTTTTGCTGTTTAACAGCTTTTATTACGAAGCTATTAACAATAGAAAAAAGGAGAATGTAACTAGTTATGTGGATACTACTGTATGATTGGTGCAACAAATTGTGACTCTAACATATTTGAAAGGCCTGATAAATTCAACGTTTATCGTCCTGACATTGATATTAAAAAGGCATTTAGTGGTACTGCAAGACATCTTGCTTTTGGATTAAGTATCTATAATTGTGTAGGAGCAGCATTTGCAAAATTAGAAATTGAAATAGATTCAACCATCAAAGATAATATTAGCGGGAAAAAATTGTGGGACATTAAGGATTTTGTGAAGAGGACTTCAAAAATGAAATAACATTGTAATAAGTTATATTTCTATTATTAATTGAAAGTTATTACCCTATAAATTAAGTCATTTATTATATAACTGAGTGCATAAAAAATGAACTGAAATCTAATAAACAACGTAAAAGCTAAAAGATTTTCGCTGTGAGAACATCTCAAAATATTAAATTGATGGTAACTTTGTTGTAGCTCTTTAAACATACCTATATTAAAACCCAAATATCTCAGCATTAAATTGAGAAATTTGGGTTTTTCTAAAGGAATCAATTTTTTAAAAAATTTTTAGAAATTTAAACATAAAGTATTGTATACATGTAAGTATGATTAAAAATGAAAAGTTGTAAATGCTAAATTTAATTAAATACGCCTTACTCTCTTTAACATTGGCCTGAATGAATAGTTTATAGGAGATTACACTGGCTAAAGATGCGATAATTGTTCCAAGCCCTCCAATATTTACTCCTAGTAATAAAGCTTTCCAATCAGAAGTAAAGTTTGATAGAAGAATTGAAGTAGGAAAATTGCTAATCAATTGACTCAAAAATATGGAACTAAAGAAGACTGAAGTATCTCCTTTTAAATTAGCGCGAGCAAATGTCTCCAGTGCATCCGAATGTGAAATGTTTCCGATGAAAATAAAAAAACAGACAAAGGTTATTAGAAGAAAGTAATCGATCTTAAATAGTAAGTTTCTATCTAACGTAAATGCTGCCACCAATGTAACTATTAGCGCAATGTAATAATTAATGACACCAAAAATAGATGCAATGATAGTGATAAGTATTAAAATCCAGACGGTAGCTTTTTTTCGATTTTTCACGGTAATAACAGGTAGTTCTATTTTCAAATCTGTTTTTTGAAGTTTTTGAGTACATATAAATAACAAACTAATTCCAAGTACAGCTAAAAGCAGGATTGAACCTAAAAATGGGATGAGCTTAATTCCATAGTAAGAATATAGGTATAAATTTTGTGGGTTTCCCATAGGCATCAAGCTACTACCGATGTTTGCCGCAATTGTTTGCAGGATGATTGTATCCATCATGTTCATTTGTGTTTTTTTACTAATGACAAGTGTTATTGGTACAAAAGTGAGGAGAGCGACATCATTTGTTACAAACATGGAGCAAATAAAGCATAACAAAATTAGAATAATAGATATTGACCTGCTGTTATTGCATTTATTTAAAATCGCAACAGCAAGTTTGTCTAATATCTTTAGCTGTTCCAAGGCCTTAATGGCCACCATTAGATTAAATAAGCTAATTAACACTTCAAAGTTAATATATTCGATCTTTGGCGAATGTATTAAGCAGCTTACAATTGCTAGTATCAGTGAAATGGTAAGCACTAAATCCTTTTTTAAAAATTCGAATTTCATAAGGAGTCTTTTTTTATTTTGAACGAATACTATTTCTTTCACAATACACCACCTGTAATCTATGTTAGTAAATATACGTTTTTTGGGATAACTCGATATTGCTAGAAAAGACGATGTCATAAGGTCCTAAATAAGAGTTTTGTAATGTTTCATCCTTTCAACAAAATCCTTTTTTCTTAGTGTCTTTCATGTTGTAAATATGTGCAATATAGACGAATCCAACTAGGGGGATTAATTGGGAAAACAAATGTTTTTTGTATGATACCATAAATAAATTAAATGCTTTATTTTTTTAATATTCTTATAATATTCTATTGATTCTTGATTTCAAATACTTTATATGAACTTCTAAAAGAGAAAAAGTATGCATGTTTTTATGAAGAAAATAGAGGCTTGTCAAAGGATAGGTAGAACAAAATCTGCGACGTTTGGATACTGTATAAAATTCACAAAATCTCACTGTTTTTTTAGATGAAAAATCTTAAAATATTTTTTTGTTTTTATAAAAATCTGTACTTTTTCGTAACATTCTGTACTTTTAATTATAAATTAAAGACAAGCTTCTCTTAGTTAAAGATTGAAAGCGCTTTATAGGTTTTTCGTGAAATTTTTACCTAGCCTATTTTTGAGATTAGTAGTAAGAAAGGAGATATTTCCATGTTCTTAAGAAAATTAACAAAAAACCAGTTAATCACTATTGATTATTATGATTTAAATATAAATCACCGGTAAACGAAACAAATATAATAGTACAACAACATTAGTGGATAAGAATATTAGTTTTGCAGAAGGGGATAGAGCATCGTGTGTATAAACGGAAAGTTTTTAGAAAATTCAGTTTTGAAGTTGCATGTTACGATGTTTGTTTAAACAGGCCAATTCTATTCATATAGAAAATTTTTATCCTTGTTGTATTTGAATATGAATGAGGTATTTATGCCAAGGAATATAGGTGATTTTATATAGATTATGATAGATAAATTTTTGGTATGGAGTGATAATATGGAAAGATTTTTTGTAGAGTTAGTCGGATCAACAAATGATTTTTTATGGTCTAAATTGTTAATTATTATGCTTGTTATTTGCGGAATTTATTTTACATTTAAATTGAATTTTGTACAGTTTCGAATGTTAAAAGAGATGGTCCATGTATTAATGGAGGGGAAAAGTGGTTCTAAAGATCAAATCTCTCCTTTTCAAGCGTTTTGTATTGGTATGGCAGCCCGCGTTGGAACAGGGAATATCACAGGAATTGCGATTGCAATTGCATTAGGTGGTCCTGGAGCTGTATTTTGGATGTGGATTATTTCTATTATTAGCTCGGCCTCCAGTTTTGTCGAAAGCACATTAGCACAGATATATAAAGTAAAAGATAAAACTGGTTTCCGCGGTGGTCCATCCTATTATATGGAAAAAGGGTTGAATAAACGTTGGATGGGAGTATTATTCTCTATTTTAATCACAATTACTTTTGGTCTTGTATTCAATTCAGTACAATCAAATACAGTTACAATTGCTTTTCAAAACTCATTTGGTACAGATCGTCTAACAGTTGGGATAATCATGGCCATTGCTTTCGCTGCGATTATTTTTGGTGGTGTACAACGTATTGCAAAAATGGCTGAATACAAGGTGGTATTTTTAGCGGTATTATACATTGGAGTTGCATTATTTGTTGTAGTTACCAACATATCAAAAATGCCGGAAGTTCTTTCTCTTATTGTTCAAAACGCATTTGGTTTTAAACAAATAGCAGGCGGTTCAATTGGTGCAGCACTTATGAATGGAGTTAAACGTGGTTTATTTTCAAATGAAGCTGGTATGGGAAGTGCACCAAACGTTGCCGCAACAGCAACAACAAGTCATCCGGTGAAACAAGGACTGATTCAAGCATTTGGTGTATTAACGGATACACTGATCATATGTACTAGCACTGCCTTTATTATTTTGCTGTCTGATGCATATAAACAACCGGGGTTAAATGGTATTGCACTTACACAAGCAGCATTAAGTGAACACATAGGTCCTTGGGCATCGGGTTGTCTTGCTATCTTTGTTTTTTTATTTGGATTTGGTGCGTTAATTGGCAACTATTATTATGGTGAAACAAATATTCGCTTCTTACATACAAGTAAAGTGTGGTTAATGATATACAGAATAAGTGTGTTGGCTATGATTGTATTTGGTTCTGTTGCAAAGATTCAAATTGTATGGGATTTAGCGGACTTATTTATGGGCTTTATGGTTATTATTAATTTAATTGCTATTACCTTACTTTCAAAAGTAGCATTTGCGGCGTTACAAGATTATATAAACCAGAAAAAAGCTGGTAAAGATCCTATTTTTTATAAAGAAAACATTAAAGGGCTTGAAAATATTGAATGTTGGGATAGTTATGAGAAAACTTCAAAAAAGAAAAGTGTGTAATAAGAAGGATATTCAGACTGCAATATGTCTGAATATTTTTCTTGGTTCTAGTGCAAATATTATTGATTATAGTAAAGAAAAAATCATTCTATATAAAGTTAATAGTACGGGGGAATATGATTAAATGATAAAGGATTCTAGCGTTCAAGTTGAGGGTCAAGAAAAAGTTTGCTTAGATCAATGGGTAGCTCATTATCGAACGTATGCAGCTAAGGGACGAAGCGCCAGTTATATTCCTGCTCTGGGGGAAATAAATGTATCGCAGTTAGGTATTTGTATAGTAAAGCCAGATGGAACAATGATAAAATCAGGAGATTGGGAGATACCTTTCACATTACAAAGTATATCAAAAGTAATCGGTTTTATAGCCGCTTGTTTAAGTCGCGGTATTTCTTATGTATTAGAACGAGTTGACGTAGAGCCAACTGGAGATGCCTTTAATTCAATTATTCGTTTAGAGATACATAAACCAGGAAAACCTTTTAATCCTATGATTAATGCTGGAGCAATTACGATAGCTTCACTTTTGCCAGGGACATCGGTGCAAGAAAAATTAGAATCTCTATACGTATTAATTGAAAAAATGATAGAGAAGCGTCCCGCTATTAATGAAATAGTATTTCAATCAGAATGGGAAACGGCTCATCGTAATAGAGCATTAGCATACTATTTAAAGGAGAATGGTTTTCTAGAATCAGATGTGGAGGAGACACTAGAGGTTTACCTAAAACAATGTTCGATTGAAATAAATACAGAAGATATTGCCTTAATAGGGCTTATACTAGCACATGATGGATATCATCCTATTCGCAAAGAACAAGTGCTCCCTAAAGAAGTAGCTAGGTTAACAAAAGCTTTAATGCTAACTTGTGGAATGTACAATGCTTCTGGAAAATTTGCTGCTTTCATTGGATTACCAGCTAAGAGTGGGGTATCGGGCGGAATTATGACACTTGTTCCCTCAAAATCTAGGAAGGATTTATCGTTCCAAGATGGATGTGGTATTGGTATTTACGGACCAGCCATTGATGAATATGGGAATAGTTTACCAGGAATTATGTTGTTAGAACATATTGCAAAAGAATGGGATTTAAGTATATTTTAAAAAGGAGCACAGATATTTTGGTGTTAGAGCGAGTCCAAAAGTGTTCAGACCTTATATTGTGTCTGAACATTTTTGAGTTATAAAGTATCTTTCTAAAGTAGAAGGGTGTAATGAATACTCACAATCTAGAATGCTTTCGTTTATATCTTATTTATCAGTTTTTGAAAAAAATAGAGTAAGTATTGTATTAATGCAAATAGGTTTGTATACTGACTGTTAGGCGAAAGTGAGAAGTGATTATTTTGAATCTTAGTAATTTAGTAAAAAAAGACATCTATATTCTCGTTTTAATGATACTTACAGTACCCTTAGTAGGTGAAATAAAGTCATTTCCTTTAAATGAAACATTTAGAATGAGCTTTGGCGCACCAACATTTTTCTTTTTTTTGTTATTGTTTCGACGAATTCCAGCATTTTTACCGGGTTTTTTAACAGCGATAGTCGTGGTAGTATTTCGTATCTCAATGGATGTCATTATAAAGGGAAATATGGATTGGCTAGCCGCTTTTCATACTCACTATCCTAGTTTTTTCTTTTATTTTACTTATTCGTATCTCTTTCATTTAGCAAAAATCAAACGTTTTTATCATCAACCACTAATGATTGGTTTTATTGGTTGCATGATTGAAATACTGTCAGACTGTGTGGAATTAATGATTCAATATTTCGTATTAAAAACATCGATCACATCCGAGGCAATAAATGAGATCATTGTTATCGCATGTTCCCATAGTTTTATAGTTCTAAGCTTTTTCAATATGATGAAATTGTATGAAGCGCAATCAAGGGAGAGACATATAAAGAAACAAAATGAACATATGCTCATGCTTATCTCTAATTTATATGAAGATGCTGTTCATTTAAAGAAAACATTACAAGATGCTGAGAATATAACAAAAAAATCCTATGATTTATATAAAACCTTAGACTCTTTTGAGCACAAACAGATGGATTTTCAGTTTGAGGATTTAAGGCAACAGGCATTACAAATTGCTGGTGAGGTCCATGATGTTAAAAAGGATAACCAACGTATTTTTGCGGGACTTTCAAAATTAATTTCTGATGAAAGTTTTACAGATTATATGTCTGTGCATGAACTAGTAAATATCATTATACGGGCAAATACGAAATATGCACGGTTGCTAGAGAAAGACATCCAATTTGTGTATAAAATTGATGGTGTGCATCCTCATTATCATATTTACACAATCTTATCTATTATAAATAATATCGTTACAAACGCTGTAGAAGCTATCCAAGGTATGGGAACCATCACAATTGACATTAATAAAGACCACCATTTTGTTGAATTTCAAATAGGCGATAATGGTCCTGGTATTTCTTCAAAATATAAAGATTCAATTTTTGAGCCTGGGTTTACTTCTAAATATGATGATTTAGGCAACCCATCGACAGGTATCGGATTATCGTATGTTAAAGAAATGGTCGAACAACTTGAAGGTGATGTTACGCTTGAGGACAGAATCGAAGGAAAAGGATCAATTTTTATAATTAGATTAGGGATTGATCATATAATTTCGAAAGGGTGATTCTATGTATTTTTATATAGTAGATGATGAAAAAGCGGTTCGCTCAATGTTGGCTCAAATTATCGAGGATGAAGATCTTGGGGAGGTTATAGGAGAAGCTGAGGATGGTTTATCTTTAGAGCAACAAATGGTAATCCTTAAAAATATAGACATTTTATTTATCGATTTGTTAATGCCGAATCAAGATGGAATAAAAACAATTCGTCAAATAAAACCTTCGTTTAAAGGGAAAATCATCATGGTCTCTCAAGTAGAATCAAAAGAATTAATTGCTGAAGCTTATTCGCTTGGTGTTGAATACTATATTATTAAGCCAATTAACCGGATTGAAGTATTAACAGTTGTTCGGAAAGTCATTGAACGAATTCGTTTGGAAAAATCGATAAAAAACATTCAAGAATCGCTTAATATGGTACTAAAATTGGATAGTAATTTAAGTACGCAAGAAAAATACCGTAGTGAAAAACATTTAAATACTTTCAATCATTTTCAAAATTCCATTCATTTTCTTTTGTCTGAATTAGGAATAGCCAGTGAAAGTGGAAGTAAAGATTTAATGGATATGCTAGATTATTTATATAAATATGAACAAGATAACACGTTGGAACAAGGCTTTCCCTCACTAAAAGAGATTTTTATGAATTTAGCTCAAAAAAAACTTGGGGATTCAGCTGAAGATGCCGAATTAAAAAGGTTCATAGAAGCTTCCAAACAACGGATTCGGAGAGCAATTTATCAATCATTAAACCATTTAGCATCCCTTGGACTTACTGATTTTTTAAACCCGAAGTTCGAAAATTATGCTTCTAGATTTTTTGATTTTACTACCGTAAGGAGAAAGATGACAGAATTGAATAATGAACCAACATTACCTGCTCGTATTGATACGAAAAAATTTATTCAAGTTCTTTATTTTGAAGCAAAACGAATACACTTGGAGTTAAGATGATAAACTCTTGCTAAGTATTATTTTCAATTGATAGATTGATAATTATTTTCATGTTATTGGTTTTATATAGTTTTTCTAAGAGAGGATTTTCCTTTATTTCATATTGGCTTTAAAATCAGAAAATTCCGTATCGATTCGGTAGAAGTGTATGAACTTAAAACAAAAGAATATGTATTTTTTACACATTAATATTCATTAAAAAAACGAGTATTTTAACAATAAAATATAAATACATAGTAAGTTGAATTGAAAAAAAGATGCTATCTTCTGGCATCTTTTTTTCTTTAAGAGGAAATATCATTGATCCTTATATTATTTGAAATTCAAATGCGGGCATATAAATAAGGGAAAAGGAGATAATATTTAACAAATTATAATTGGAAATGGTATTTTAGGTCAGAAATGTTTTTATACTAATTAGGTTATTGGTACTAAATAAGCATAATGTCTCGCTTTTCTGCTCTTTAATCTTATCGTTATTTTTTATTAAGTACATATCGTTTTTTAGAAATCTCAATCCTAACAGAGTATATAAATTGGGTGATAAAAATGTGGAACATAATTACTTCTTATCTTCCAGATTGGAAAGTCTTTGTACAAGCTTTTATCTTGTTTTTAATTCCGTATACTATCTCAAGATTTTTTCATTGGGTTCGTATGTCAGAGAAAGAGTGGGAAGAATGAGTTGGTGGAAGTCAAGAGACAAACAAGTGAAAAAAAATAATATTCAAAGTAAAACGAAACAAGAGCATAAACCATCTCAAAATACAAACGTTCATTTCATAAATGATTTTGCCTCTAACTTAGAACTTATAAAGCAACAAATCGGACATAATTCTGATGTTCGATTTCGGAAGTTTAATATTGGACGCACAGATATTCAGGCTGGGATCGTTTTTGTTGATGGTCTATCAGATAAAGAGATAATTGACAAACATATTATGAAATTACTAATGGATGATTTTTCTGATGAATATAAAAATGAATCTTCTTATGTGGAGGGGACTGTTTCAAAAGAATATATTAAAAATAAAGTTCTTACAATTAGTGAAGTAGCAGAAGTCCATTACATAAAAGATTTAATACCCAAAGTATTGATAGGTTCAACAGCTCTTTTAATTGATGGTTTAGCAGATGTGTTTATTCTTGGTACAACAAAAGCAAATAAACGAAACATTGAAGAACCAGTATCGGAGGCATTAGTCAGAGGGCCACGGGTCGGTTTTACTGAAGTATTAAGTGATAATACCTCACTTTTGCGACGACACTGTGCGGATGAGAGCTTATCATTAGTAAAGCTACCAGTAGGAGAACGTGCAAAGAAAGAGTTAGTCGTCGCATTTATTAAAGATCTTGCTAGTACAGAATTGGTGGATGAAATAAAAAACAGAATTCAGAAAATTGACATAGACAGTGTACTCGAATCTGGTTATATAGAGCAACTTATTGAAGATAATTATCTCAGTCCTTTTCCGCAGATTCAAAATACAGAACGACCTGATCGTGTTATTAGTGCTTTGATGGAAGGTCGAGTAGCTATTTTGTTAGATGGAACACCATTTGTTTTAATTGCTCCAGTTACATTTAGTATGCTGCTGCAATCACCAGAAGATTATTATGAAAGGTGGCTTCCTGGTACGCTTCTCCGCTTATTACGCTTCATGACAGCTTTTGTTTCATTATTTGCTCCAGCACTGTATATTTCTTTTATTTCATTTCATCCAGGATTAATTCCCACTAAGCTCGCTATTTCTATTATCGGATCGCGAGAAGGAGTTCCTTTTCCCGCTTTAATAGAAGCGTTAATTATGGAAGTAGCTATCGAAGTTTTACGAGAAGCAGGTTTACGTCTGCCTAAACCGATTGGACCGGCAATGGGAATTGTGGGCGGTTTAATAATTGGTCAGGCTGCCGTAGAAGCAGGAATTGTTAGTCCAATAATGGTTATCGTTGTTGCGGTAACAGCTATTTCTTCTTTTACTATTCCGCAATATAGTGTGGGAATTACGTTACGCATTCTTCGTTTTGTAGCTATGTTTTGTGCTGCGATATTTGGATTGTATGGAGTTATTCTCTTCTTTCTTTTACTTTGCAGTCATTTAGTGAAACTGAAAAGTTTTGGCGTTCCTTATACCAGCCCTGCTGTTCCATATCGATTCAGTGATTGGAAAGATTTTATGGTTCGCATGCCATTAAAAATAATGAGACGTCGACCGAAAATAATGCATACCAAAAAAACTATCCGCAAAAGGTAGCTGATGACGAAAGGAAGTGGCCTTCAGTGATTACTATACCTAAAGACCGAATAACAACTTCACAAGCAGTTGTTATTATTGTAAATTACATACTTGGGACAGGAATTCTTACTTTGCCCAGAGCATCTGTGGAAAAAGTGAAAACACCAGATGTATGGTTAAGTGTGATATTAGGTGGGATACTGGCAATGGTTTCAGGAGTAATTATGGTCAAATTAAGTCAGCAGTTTCCAGAAAAAACATTTTACCAATACAGTCAAGATATTGTAGGGAAATGGATAGGGAGATTGCTTAGTTTTCTTATTATAGGGTATTTTCTTACAACTTCAGCATTTCAAATTCGTTCAATGGCAGAAGTAATAAGCTTTTTTTTACTAGAAGGAACCCCCACATGGGCTATTGTTATGCCTTTTATGTGGATAGGTCTCTATTTGATTATGGGTGGTATTAATTCAATTGCACGGATGTTTGAAATAATATTTCCTATTACTGTTTTTATTTTTTTAATCATTTCCTTTATGAGTATCGGAATATTCGAGATAGATAATCTCCGTCCCGTATTAGGTTTGGGAATTAAACCAGTGTTAGATGGGATAAAAACAACGTCTCTCGCATATACAGGTCCTGAAATTATGTTAATTCTTTTGGTATTTATGGAACAACGAAAGAAAGCAGTAAAAGCTATTTTAGTTGGAATTTCTATTCCGTTAATCTTTTATGTAATAACTGTTGTAATGGTCATTGGTGCATTATCAATTGATGGGGTTGTAACAAGAACATGGCCGACAATTGACCTTATGCGCAGTTTTGAAATTTCTGGTTTGATATTTGAACGTTTTGAATCTTTACTGCTTGTAATATGGATTATGCAAATATTTGCTACCTATACGATTAGTTATTATGCAGCTGCATTAGGATTAGCACAACTCTTTAAAAAGAGTATTCATCCATTTATTTTTGCTTTGATTCCAATCATTTACATCATTGCTATGACTTCGAAAAATATAAATGACTTGCTTAAATTGGGGGATATGCTCGGTAATGCTGCTTTATTTTTATTTGGTTTACTGCCACTGCTTCTTCTTATTATTACGCGATTAAAAGGAGGAGTAGTGTGAAACATAAATTTAATTATATGCGGTTCTATTTGGCTTTGTTATGGACGCTTTTGCTTCTATTTTTAACAGGGTGTTGGAGCAGTAAAGAAGTAGAAGAATTGAGCTTAACTGCAGGTATAGCACTAGATAAAGGGAAGGATTCAACAATTGAGAAAGAGGATGAGGAAGGAGGTTATCCTAAAAGAAACCTTATAACAGCTACTTATCAAATTGTTAGTTCGCAAGCACAAAGTAAAGGAAATGGACAACAAAAACGTTATATAAATGTTTCTGAGACCGGTGATTCCATTCATCAAATTGTTCGTGAGTTTTCATTGAAAAGAGAGAGCACAATGTTCAGCCCACATTTAAAAAATATTGTTATTAGCGATAGTCTTGTACGTACATACAGTTTAGAACAATTACTTGAACAGTATCTCCGTGACAATGAAGTTCGGCTTAGCTGTATGCTCTTAATTAGCAAGGGTCTAGCGAAGGAGGTACTGGAATCAAACAAAAAAGGAGAAATCCCAGCATTTCGTTTGTCTGGAATTGCAGATAATAGAAATAGAACAACAAGGATTTTACCTCCTGTATCGCTCGCTAAATTGGAAGGAAAGATGCGGTCAGGGGCCAGTTTTCTTTTGCAAAATGTAATCTCGATAAATGGGGAAACAAAATTTGCAGGAGCTGCTGTAATTAAAGGGAAGACAAAAAAGTTGATGGGCTTTTTAAATGAGCAGGAATTGGAAGGAGTAGTATGGATAAACGGAAAAAGGAATGGTGGTGTGGTAAAAACTTTTGATAAAGAATCAAAGAAACTCATTATATACGAAATAAAGTCAATAAAAAGCAAAATCATACCACATGTTAACGGAAATAATATTTCCTTTGATGTAAACATTGAATCAGAAGGGCGTTTGTCTGAAAATTGGATGCAATCAGGAAAAGATTTTGAAAATGAATTTTTGAAAAGGGAAGAAAAAGCTATTGAAAAAGAAGTAAAGCACTTAGTACATCATGTTACAAAAAAAATACAAAAAGAATACCAAGTCGATATTGTGGGTTTTGGCAACCAATTAAGAATTAAACACCCGAGAACATGGGAGAAAGTCAAAAAAAATTGGGATCAAACATTTAGTAAGGTACCGATTAAATATCATATAAATGTAACTATACAAGATTATGGAGCGTCAAGTTTAAAACGGTGAGATACCTTAATTGAAATTATATTTGCATCAAAACAAAAAGTTACAAAAATTTTAATTTAAAAATTTTTGTAACTTTTTGTTTTTTTATGTCCTTCTTATTATAGATTAAAGAAATGATTTTACCCTATACATTTCTTTTGCGTTATAAAAGTAAATCACAATAGTTACTATTGGTGTGTTATTTAACGTTAGGAAAGAGGAATCGCTATATGTCTTGAATAGGAGGGAGTTTGAAGTGCAAGCGAAAGCAGTGCAAATAGAAGAAATCTATCAAGAAATATTAGACGGTAAAAGAAGTAGGTTTCCACCGAATACATGGAAAGAAGATAGCAATAGAGAGCTATCTAAAAGGGTCACAAAATATTTAATTGAAACAATTTTAAAATGGAATGAAGAGGATATTAAACAAAAATGGAATACGCCTTTAATTATAAAATATCGATTACTCGGCGCGCTCAAACATAGTTATGATAATAGTCCCTATAAGATGATTGAAGACTTATATCCCAATAGATTTAAAGAGTGGGAGTTTGGTATGGCACCATTAAATTTTTGGACTAAAGAAAAAGCTCTTGAAGCATTAAAATGGACTGTTGAAGAAAAAGAAAAGCTAAGTAAAGTAGAACTATTCAAATTCTATAGTAAAAAATGGTTAGAGAAAAATAAACTCAGTGCACCATTAGTTATGTATTGGAATGGTAGTCCTTATGCAATGATAAATTCTTTATATCCTAATAAATTTAAAGAGTGGGAATTTAGTATGACTCCTAACAATTTTTGGACTAAAGAAAAAGCATTGGTAGCATTAAGGTGGACTATTGAAGAAAAAGAAAAATTAACTTCTTTTCAATTATTACAAGTTTACAGTGTAAAATGGCTTACTATTCATAATTTAATTTCTCCTTGTCAAATATTCTGGAATAACAGTCCGTACGCCATGATCAATGACTTATATCCTGGTCAAAATAAAGAATGGGAATATAAATTCACACCTACCGGATTTTGGACTGAAAAAAAAGCATTAGAGGCGCTGAAGTGGACTATTGAAGAAAAGGAAAAACTAACAGAGGGGCAATTACTATCTATTTACACACAAAGATGGTTAATTAAACATAAGTTATGGACACCATTAAGAAGATATTGGAAGGGAAGTCCATACAATATGTTAAATAATTTATACCCTAATCGTTATGCAAAAGATATGTTAAAAGGTTATAAAAATAAATAATGATTATATTAGAAGTCTTACTTATATCATACAATATCAAGTTTAAGATAGAGTTAATGAACTCTTAACTTAATTATAGGAGCGAAATTATATGTCACCTTTACGAGATGAAGCATTAAAAATGCATAAAGAAAAACAGGGGAAGATTGGTGTTTATTCTAAAGTTAAAGTACAAAATTCAACAGATTTAAGTCTCGCTTACTCACCAGGTGTTGCTGAGCCATGCTTAGAGATTTATAAAGATGAAAGCAAAGTATATGATTATACAATGAAAGGGAACCTAGTTGGAGTTATATCTGATGGAACTGCAGTATTAGGTCTTGGGAATATTGGACCTAAAGCAGCTATGCCAGTGATGGAGGGAAAAGCTTTACTTTTCAAATCATTTGCTGAGATCGATGCTTTTCCTATTTGTTTAAACACTAATAATCCGGATAAGATTGTTGAGGTTGTTAAATTATTAGAACTAAATTTTGGTGGGATAAACTTAGAAGATATTGCAGCACCTCAATGCTTTGAAATTGAGGAGCGCCTAAGAAAATCTTGTGATATTCCTGTTTTCCATGATGATCAACACGGTACAGCTATTGTAACGATTGCTGGCCTAATTAATGCACTTAAGTTAACAAATAAAAAAATTGAAGATGTTCAAATCGTTGTAAATGGCGCTGGTGCTGCTGGGATAGCCATTGTTAAGTTGTTACTCCATATGCATGTGAAAAATGTTATTTTGTGTGACACAAAAGGGATAGTATATGAACAGCGACCTATTGGAATGAATGCGCTTAAAGAAGAAATAGCTCGTATTACAAATATAGAACAGAAGCGGGGAAGATTAGCAGAGGCCCTGATTGATGCTGATGTATTTATTGGCGTATCAGCTGCAGGTGTAGTTGATGAGGATATGGTTCGTTCTATGAATCATAATCCTATTATTTTTGCCTTGGCTAACCCTACACCTGAAATTATGCCTAATAAAGCAAAAATAGCAGGAGCACTAGTAGTTGGTACAGGACGTTCTGACTTTCCTAATCAAGTAAATAATGTATTAGCTTTCCCTGGAGTTTTTCGTGGAGCCTTAGATGTACAAGCAAAAGAAATTAATGAAGAAATGAAGCTAGCAGCTGTTTATGCAATAGCTGATTTAATTTCAGAAGAAGAGCTTCATGTCAACTATGTCATTCCAAATCCGTTTGATCCTAGGGTGGTGCCACATGTAGCATATGCTGTCGCACGTGCTGCAGTAGAAACCGGTGTTTCAAGAAAAAATATCAGCATGTCTGAAATTAAAAACAATCTATTCAGGTTAACAAAAGAGACAAATATATTAAAATAAATATTTTTCTTAAGAAAATATTATGTAGTAAAGGTTATCTACTTAGTTCTTAGTGTATAAAAAATTAAATTATGTATACCTCCCTTTCTGATATTGGTAAAACGCATATATTTATTCCTTGTGAAGTATGAAAATTAACAAAGTCTTAAAAGGAGCGAGTTTAAAAGATGATTGTTCTTCAGGTAGTTTTAGCAATTTTTATTGTAGTAGGGGGATTCGTAAAAATTTTCCATATATCTTTTCAGGTAGAACATTGGCAACAATATCAATATTCATTATGGTTTATGTCTATAATTGGTTTGGTTGAAATTGTTGGAGCAATAGGTATAATCGGTGGTATTTGGAATCAATACTTAGCGCTAGGAGCAAATACATTAATAGCAGTTCTCATGGTCGGAGCTATTCATGCTCATATGTTTCGAGCAAAACAATCTATTTTAATGGCAATTCCTGCATTACTTTGTTTCATACTATCTATGGGGATAATTATTTGGAATTTAAATACATTTTCTTAAGCTTAACTATAAATTGTTAAAATAAGTAATTATTAGAGGGATGTGTAAGCTCTATTTAAAATGTTGAATAGTTAAAGATTATTAATTCATAAAAATTATCACCATTTTACTCTCGTTTTTAATAGTTCTATGAATAGAAAGTCTCTTCATTTTTTTTATGCATGCTTGTAAACGAAATACGAAAACATAACTCATTATAGGAAGGAGAATTTTGAAATTCTATTGATAAACCAAGTAATTGTAATAGCCCTTATTTAGAATAATAATTTCAAAATCAATAAAATTTAGAGTAGAAGGAGCAAGAGCAAATTATTATGAATAAACAAATAGGATTCATCGGATGTGGAAACATGGGTATTGCTATGATAGGTGGGATGATAAAAAAAAATATAGTTTCTCCAGATCAAATAATTTGTTCAGATTTAAACGTCATTAATTTAAAAAATGCTAGTAATGAATATGGCATAACTATAACTACTAACAACAATGAAGTCGCTAACAGTGCTGACATTTTAATTTTATCAATCAAACCAGATTTATACTCATCGGTAATTAACCAAATAAAAGATCAAATAAAAAATGATGTAATCGTTGTAACTATTGCTGCAGGAAAAAGTATTAAGAGCACTGAGAATGAATTTGGTAGAAAGTTAAAGGTTGTTAGAGTAATGCCTAATACACCGGCACTTGTTGGAGAAGGAATGTCTGCGTTATGTTTTAATGAAATGGTTACAGAAAAAGATATAAAAGAGGTACTGAACATATTTAATATTTTCGGCCAGACGGAGGTCATAAATGAAAAACTAATGGATGTTGTTACATCTATTAGTGGTTCTTCTCCAGCATATGTGTATATGTTTATAGAAGCCATGGCAGATGCTGCTGTACTTGGTGGTATGCCGAGAAAACAAGCTTATAAATTTGCGGCTCAGGCTGTATTAGGTTCTGCAAAAATGGTATTGGAAACAGGAATACATCCAGGTGAATTGAAGGATATGGTTTGTTCTCCAGGTGGAACGACGATAGAAGCTGTAGTAACGCTAGAAGAAAAAGGTTTAAGAACAGCTATCATTTCAGCTATGAAACGTTGTACGCAAAAATCTATGGAAATGTCTAGTTTAACTAGTAAGTGAGAAGCGAATTTATATAATATTTCAAATCTATTTAATGTAAAAGAAATATTATGAGGCTAGTTAATAACTAAGTAAATTTATATACAACACTAACGAGAAGAACCAACCTTATTTTAAAGGGGATACAGAAAATATGAGTAATTTACTAAAAAAGAAATCCGTTACACAATTGTTAGAGCATAATCAAAGCAAGACTTTAACGAAAACATTAGGAGCATTTGATTTAATTATGTTAGGGATAGGCTCGATAGTTGGAACGGGGGTTCTTGTGTTAACTGGATTAGTAGCAGCAAGAGATGCTGGTCCAGCAGTTATTTTTTCATTTATACTTGCAGCAATTATATGTGGATTTATAGCATTATGTTACGCGGAAATTGCTTCTACACTCCCGGCGTCTGGTAGTGTATATACGTACTCATATGCAACAATTGGTGAGTTTGTTGCTCATCTAGTAGGTTGGTCATTGCTGTTAATATATATCGTGGCAACAGCAGCTGTCGCTGCTGGATGGACAGGCTATTTCCACAATTTAATAAAGGGATTTGGATTAGAGATACCTAAAGCTCTAGTAACGATTCCTTCGCATGGTGGTATTGTGAATCTACCAGCAGTAATTATTACATTGATATTAGCATGGATGTTATCCCGTGGTACGAGGGAAAGCAAACGAATCAATAATACAATGGTATTGATTAAAATTGGAATGATTTTGTTGTTTATTACGGTTGGTATATTCTATGTAAAACCAATGAACTGGATACCAATTGCACCATACGGTTTAAGTGGAGTTTTTACGGGTGGAGCAGCTATTTTATTCGCTTTTACGGGTTTTGATATATTAGCAACTTCAGCAGAAGAAGTAAAAGATCCGAAACGTAATCTTCCAATCGGTATTATTGCATCATTAATCATATGTACAATTATTTATGTTATGGTATGCCTTGTTATGACAGGAATGGTTTCCTATAAAGAATTAAATGTTCCTGAGGCAATGGCGTATGTAATGGAAGTTGTAGGACAAGGAAAAGTCGCTGGTGCAATTGCTGCAGGTGCTGTAATTGGCCTTATGGCTGTTATTTTTTCCAATATGTATGCGGCAACACGAGTATTCTTTGCAATGAGTCGTGATGGATTGTTACCGAAATCATTTGCGAAAGTTAATAAGAAAACTGGAGCACCCACTTTTATAACTGGATTAGCAGGAATAGGGAGCTCTATAATAGCTGGGTTTATTGATTTGAAAGAATTAGTTAATTTAGTTAATATCGGTAGTTTGGTGACATTTGCGTTAGTTTGTCTATCAGTTATTATCCTTCGTAAATCACACCCAAATTTAAAACGTGGATTTATGGTACCTTTTGTACCTGTATTACCATGCGTTGCAATTGTATACTGTGTGTTTTTAATGCTAAATTTACCGTTAAGGACATGGGTGTACTTTAGTATTTGGATTACTATTGGGGTAGTAGTATATTTCCTTTATTCGATAAAACACAGTAATTTAAATGAGGAAACGATCTCGAAATTACATGATAAAATTGCGAGATAATAACGATCGAAAATTTTATTAATAATCATATTGATAGTTGAGTAACATAGAAGCAGTTTTTTGACATTTAGCAAGAGATAAAATAAGAGATGCTAGGGCAGCTAAGTACTTTTTTAGAAACCTTGCTTGTTTTTTACGATTTAAAACTGCTAAGGAGAGAGAAGTATGAGTGAATTGCATTTTATGAGTATAGAAGAATTGGATAATAAATTGAAAAAATCTGACAGTGGTATTTATTTCATTAAAGACTATAATGACAATATTATTTATGTAGGCAAGGCTTTTAGTATAAAAAGTAGAGTATTAGCTCATTTTAATAGTTATTCCAATATTGAGGAATATGTACATTTATTTAATAAAGTAGCGTATCTCATTGAAGATAGTTTGTTAAAACGCTCATTGTTACAAGTTACTTACATGATTAAATATAAACCCGTATTAAACAAAGAAGTACAAAAAGAATTCCCAGAGTTGTATACTCAATACATTAAGCAGACAAATAAAAAATCTATGTTGTTAGAAATTGATGAAGCTAAAGAAAAAAGGGATGAGTTAAAGAATAAATTAGTAAAATTAGTGGGTGGAAAAACTATGTTTTATGACATAATTTCTCTGTTAAATAATGGATATAACTATCGTGTCCTCGCAAAAGTATTGAGCATAGAACTTCAAACTTTAATTATAATAAAAGAACACCGAAATAAATTCCCGATACCACATAATTATAAGAGGATAATAAAACATCAAGATATAATGTATGCTTTATCTGGAAAAAAGAATTTAAGTACTTAAAGGTTAAACACTTAACTTTAAAATAGTAAATTCGTTGCTTTTGTAGCTTTTATTGTTATATTGAAATGCAATGTACATTTGTGTTTCAAATTTAATTGGTGAAATAAGGGGAGGGAAAGGGTTCCTATAAAAATACTGGAATAAATTAGGTTATTCATGCGTAAATAGCATAATTAGGTACATGTTATTTATAAATATTCAAAGATATGAAAGTAATACAAATGAAATTCTTATTTCTGCTACTACAAGTACTATTGAGCAAATGAAGTATGAAATTGCTTTTGAACTAGGAGTCACACTGGGACCTGATACATCACATCATCTGCAAATGGTTCGAATCGGTGGAGAGATTACAAAACGCTTAGTTCGAATGGCTGAAAAACAGTTAACAGGTCAATACAGATTACACTAAGAAAATAATCCGTATATATACGGATTATTTTTCCTTTAATTTACAAAAAAATAAATTTCGAAATCGAAAAGACCTCTCAGATTCCTTTGTAATAATCTTTTTTAGTTACGTTAATGACATAGGTATCGGAAGATAATTAATTCGATATGAAAGGCGTATAGGCCTTTAAAAGAGTTTTGGTGTTATTTGCAATTTTAATTTCATAATACTTAAGCCGATATAATAAAATGTTTTATGTCTAAATCGATATAAAGGAATAGTTTTTTAGTGATATTTCTTTTTTTATAGAATAAGCAAAACCTGATATTGTAGTAAGAATTGTTTTGAGGTCAATTTACTGTGCATCTTGGTTATTGAAGTTTTTTGTTGATTAACAACTATTGTATTTGGAAATTAATAATAAGTTTATCTCGCTATTTGCCAGGCAGTAAGACCCCCACCTCAAAATTCAGCGGAAGCAAAGAAGTTAGGTGGGGGGCGGGCTGCCCGTAAAAGCCCGATTGGTGTGGGCTAATAATCAGTGGGGATGAACAAAACCCCCACTGATTAAAGTTTCACTTTATGTGATGCGGTAATAAAACTATCTAGTTTGCTATTTTTAGTATTTGTAAAGTCTATATATTTTCCTCTTTTGTGGAAAGTAAAACTAATGTTGCGACCAGTAATATAGTGTCATTTTTTTGAATATTCCATCGTTTCTTCGTGTTTAGTTGAGTACTTGAATTTCCTCCATCTTGTACTTTTCAAAGCATAGTGCTTCAAAAATAGCCGTATCGCTTTCATCTGTTTCCAAATTTACAACTTCTTTATTATCTTTTTCTAAAATTTGGAGGAAAATAGTTTTTCAGTTTCACATGTAAATTAGCAGTATTTATTTTTTGAATTCAATTTGTAGAAAGGATTGAATTGGAACTTTGACTGTTATTTCTTGCGGTGGTACGTATCTCCTGTTACTTCGCTTTATTTTAAATCTTTTTCCAGCTTGGTCCTCGCATTGACTACCACTGTATTTTGTAGTACTTCACTGTTTTCTCAAGTTCAATAATTATATTTTGTAGAATTAAGAAAAGAACTTAGTGTATTTCCTTTACTTATCTACTCTGATATTTAGATGCTAACTACAATTAAATAATATATGATTTTTATAAAAAAGATATAGTAATATTTTGTTGTGAATTGTACTAATTTGATATTTTATAGTATTATTTGTCGTGAATTATATATAACAGAATATATTTTATGGATCTATAAAGGAGAATGTAATGAATACTTCTATCGATATACAACACTTGTGTGATCTTGCACATAAAGCATTTAATGCCCCTGTACATATTTTATCTGCAGACAAAAAAATTTTATATCATTCTACATCTGATAATGTTTGTAGTCCTTTTTATTCTTCAAAAGAAGAACATCTTACTGATATTTATCAAGAAAACGATCCCTTTAACTTGCCACTTTTCCGAAGTAACAACTATCTTGAAAATTTTGTTCTAATTCATATAGAAAATCATGATGATATTAAAGGGACTATCATAATCGGTCCTACTATACATCCAAAAGATTCAGATGATATGATCATAAAATTTCAGAAAGAATTTAAATCAAATGATAACATTCAAGAAAGACTTGCCTATTATCAGTGTTTATCTGAGATTAAAAAAACTACATTAATTGATATGGGAATTTTATTACATTACATGATTTTCAATGAAAAGTTAGATGTAGATATTGTCTTGGAAAAAAATAAAGTACTAGAGGAAATTCCTAATAAAAATGTGAAACCTGATTTATATATTTTAAAACGCCGACAAAACAAACCTAAAACGCACAATATGGCATTAGTAAATGATTTCTTTTCGACTATTAAAGAAGGGAATAAAAAAAAGTTAATACAGTATATGTATGCGGTTTCGCAAGAAGATGTTGAACTTATGCTAATAGAGGATCCGCTCAGGAATCAAAAAAACCTTGGAATTATTGCGATTACCTTAGCCACTCGATATGCAATAGAAGGAAACCTGCCACCAGATATTGCTTTTGCCCATAGTATTTTATATATACAAACCCTAGAACAATTAGATAATGTAGAATCTGTAAAGCGATTGTCAGGGGACGCTTTACGTACCTTTGCAGATCGTGTGAAAGAATACAATGCAAAAAAGTATTCTTACGCGGTTACTACATGTATAAAACATATTAATAAAAATGTTTACGATGGAATATCTCTGAATGAACTTGCTAATCATTTAGAAATTACGCCTACTTATCTGTCTAAACTATTTAAAAAAGAAATGGGAATTACTTTAAGCGAATATATTCAAAGGGAAAGAGTGGAAGAAGCAAAAAAATTATTAACACTCACTACTTATTCGTTATCAGATATCTGTGCGTGGCTTAACTTTAATGACCAAAGTTATTTTATAAGAGTTTTCAAAAAAATCACTAGTATGACTCCTAGGCAGTACCGTGAAAAATATACAGTAATATAAGCTTGTTATCTGCTGTCTTCAATGTAAAGACTTAAACATGGGTATAAGTATCCCAAAAAATGAAAATACACTAACCATTATTTTGCTAAAGAAAACAAAAAGACAGAAGGCTGCAAAGTGTTTCAAGTAAGCTTTGCAGCTTTTTTGTAATTTAAAACCTATGTTTATAACGATGATAAGTTTATAGACTAATATCTTCATACTGAATATTTGTTAATAATTATATTAGGATGTTTTGTGAAAAAATCAACAATATAACATATATTACTAAATATATCTACATTTTATGCAATTATACATAACTAAATAAAGGTAAAAAAGTATAAAAAGACCTATTATATTATTCTATAAGTATTTTTTCTAAAATAAAATTTCTTGGTTGAGCTAAAATAGTTATTTTTAACCGTATACACATTAATTTGTAATCATTACAATTACAGAAATGAAATTTACGGATAACTATATTTATATATTTTTTTTCGGTTCATATTTTTATTTAACAGTAAATTATCGATCGTAATCGACAAAATTTTTCTATTTACGCATTAAAAATTTAATGTTTTAATGAACAACATAACTGGTATGACCAGACAGAAAGGATAGGGTTACGCTAATAGGAATTATAGTGAAGTTGTAAGTAACATTATGTCGTTAATAATTTTATAAATAGTCAATTTATTTACAAGAGGTCAAGAATCAAATTTGTAATAAACCTGTTCTAAGTTTCTGCATAACAAAAGTGAAGTTATTCCGCAATAAAAGTATAAGCGATGTACAGTATAATTTCACCTTTTGTAGTCTAGTAAGGAGTTTACTAATAAAACTAAGAGTAATATTATTAAATTAAAATTAAACAATGTTATGACAAGATTAACTGTAAGCATTAGTTTATTGATCCTCACGATTCTGTAAGTTAAACCGCAACTTTAGGAAAGAATTAATAATTTACTACTCATAGGGTGCCTGATTCAAATATAGTTAATAAATTTTTGTTATTTATATTTAAAAAAATAGAGTATCGAAATGAGAGATAAATAAAATCCTTACATCCTATTAGAAGTAAAAAACAACGATATTAACGTATCTGAAAGATTTCTCCTTCTTATCCAGTTTACAACGAGAGCGGTCGTACAAGTTATATGAATTAAGTTATAAAAACAATGGTAAAGGAGTGTACGGAATGAAAACTAAAATAATGACAGGATTTTTAATAACATCCATTGTAACTGGAGCAACTATTCCTATCAATACTCTCGCAACACCAATCGTTCAAGCGGAAACTCAACAGGAAGGCATGGATATTTCCTCTTCATTACGAAAATTAGGTGCGCAATCTAAATTAATCCAAACGTATATTGATCAATCTTTAATGAGTCCTAATGTACAGCTAGAGGAAGTCCCAGCTTTAAATACCAATCAATTCCTAATCAAACAAGATATGAAGGAATGGTCATCGGAACTCTATCCACAGTTAATTCTATTAAATTCAAAAAGTAAAGGATTTGTAACAAAATTTAATAGTTATTACCCGACATTAAAATCGTTTGTAGACAATAAAGAAGATAGAGAAGGGTTTTCGGATAGACTTGAAGTACTTCAAGAAATGGCTATGACGAATCAAGAAAATGCGCAACGACAAATCAATGAATTAACAGATCTTAAATTACAGCTTGATAAAAAATTAAAAGATTTTGATACCAATGTGGCAACTGCGCAAGGCATACTAAGTACAGATGGAACAGGAAAAATAGATCAGTTAAAAAATGAAATATTAAATACCAAAAAAGCAATTCAAAATGATTTACAGCAAATTGCATTAATACCAGGGGCTTTAAATGAACAGGGATTTGCTATATTCAAAGAAGTTTATAGTCTTTCAAAAGAAATTATTGAACCGGCTGCTCAAGCAGGGGTGGCAGCGTATAACAAAGGAAAAGAAATTAACAACTCTATTCTAGAAGCGGAGAAAAAAGCGGCGCAAGAAGCGACAGAACAAGGTAAAACTGCTCTAGAGATTGAATCAGCAAAAAAAGCAGCTCGTGAAGCAATTGAGAAAAGCAAACAAGGTGAAATAGCAGCCGCAGCCGCAGCCGCAGCAAAAACACAAGAGTATGACCTGATGAAAGCCATTGATACCGAAAAGATTAAGAAAACATTTGGCGTTTTTGCTGAAGTAAATAAATTAACAGCAGAACAGCGAGCATATTTAGATGATTTAGAGAAACAAAATCAAAAAATATATGATTTAACAACGAAATTATCAATAGCTGATTTACAAAAATCAATGCTTCTTCTTACACAAAATGATTTGCATACGTTTGCAAATCAAGTAGATGTAGAACTTGATCTACTAAAGCGCTATAAAGAAGATTTAAATCTAATAAAAAATAGCATTACAAAATTATCTACTAATGTTGATACAACTAACGAGCAGTCTCAAAAAGATACATTAAGACAATTAAAAAATGTAATAAGTTACCTTGAAGAACAAGTATATAAATTTTAATATTGCATTTTTTGGGAATTCATAAAGATTATAAGCATTTAGCGAAAGAAGGAGAATAGTCATGAAAAAATTTCCATTCAAAGTACTAACTTTAGCTACATTAGCAACTGTTATAACTGCTACTACCGGTAACACTATTCATGCATTTGCACAAGAAACGACCGCTCAAGAACAAAAAGTAGGCAATTATGCATTAGGCCCCGAAGGACTGAAGAAAGCATTAGCTGAAACAGGGTCTCATATTCTAGTAATGGATTTATACGCAAAAACAATGATTAAGCAACCAAATGTAAATTTATCTAATATCGATTTAGGCTCAGAGGGGGGAGAGTTGCTCAAAAATATTCACCTTAATCAAGAGCTGTCACGAATCAATGCGAATTACTGGTTAGATACAGCGAAGCCACAGATTCAAAAAACTGCTCGTAATATTGTAAATTACGATGAACAATTTCAAAATTATTACGACACATTAGTAGAAACTGTACAAAAGAAAGATAAGGCAGGTCTAAAAGACCTGCGGTAGTATGTCAACTGAAAAATAATATCTTTTGAAGTTATCAAAGGACAAATTGCTTAAAAAAGACATCACGAAACTAGACCAGTATTTTATGTAAAATA